>NZ_CP092473.1:0-110000 GCF_014287515.2 Roseburia rectibacter | reverse complement strand
GAAACCCGGCTGGACGAACTCCAGTCATCCATACGCCAATCCATAACGTATGGAAGGGAACCCGGTGAACTGAAACATCTAAGTAGCCGGAGGAAGAGAAAGAAAAATCGATTTCCAAAGTAGCGGCGAGCGAAATGGAAAGAGGCCAAACCATGGTGCGTGCACCGTGGGGTTCGGACCGCATAATTGATTCGTTGATCCTAGCAGAAAGGTTTTGGGAAAGCCTGCCAGAGAGGGTGAAAGCCCCGTAAGCGAAAGGAAAGATGACATGGCGGTATCCAGAGTACATCGAGACACGAGAAACCTTGATGGAATGAGCGGGGACCACCCCGTAAGCCTAAATACTCCTTAGTGACCGATAGCGCATAGTACTGTGAAGGAAAGGTGAAAAGGACCCCGGGAGGGGAGTGAAAGAGAACCTGAAACCCTGTGTTTACAAGCTGTGGAACATCTTTATATGATGAACCGCGTACTTTTTGTAGAACGGTCCGGCGAGTTACGCGTGCCGGCAAGGTTAAGCACTTAAGGTGTGGAGCCGAAGAGAAATCGAGTCTGAACAGGGCGTTCAGTCAGCACGCGTAGACCCGAAACCGGGTGATCTACCCATGTCCAGGTTGAAGTTGCCGTAAAAGGCAATGGAGGACCGAACGCACATCCGTTGAAAAGGGTGGCGATGAGGTGTGGGTAGGGGAGAAATTCCAATCGAACCCGGAGATAGCTGGTTCTCCTCGAAATAGCTTTAGGGTTAGCCTCATTTTAGTCTTATGGAGGTAGAGCACTGAATTTCCGCGGGGGCGTCAAAGCTTACCAAAGAATATCAAACTCCGAATGCCATGTAGATGATGAATGGGAGTCAGACTGCACGAGATAAGTTGGGTGGTCAAAAGGGAAAGAGCCCAGACCTACAGCTAAGGTCCCAAAGTGCGTGTTAAGTGGAAAAGGATGTGGGATTTCAAAGACAACCAGGATGTTGGCTCAGAAGCAGCCATACATTCAAAGAGTGCGTAACAGCTCACTGGTCGAGAGGTCCTGCGCCGAAAATGTCCGGGGCTGAAACACGACACCGAAGCTTAGGAATCACATAGTGATTGGTAGAGGAGCATTCTTAAGACCGACGAAGCTGTACCGGAAGGAGCAGTGGAGGGATAAGAAGAGAGAATGCCGGAATGAGTAGCGAGAGGAAGGTGGGAATCCTTCCGGCCGAATATCTAAGGTTTCCAGAGTAAAGCTGATCTGCTCTGGGTAAGTCGGGGCCTAAGGAGAGGTCGAAAGACGTATCCGATGGACAACAGGTTTAGATTCCTGTACCACATATAAACAGAACTGTGGGGACGCATGTGGAAAGCATAAGCCGGGAATGGAAATACCGGTACAAGCGGAAGAGGTGTCAGGCTGGCAAATCCGCCTGATAAGCCAAAGACGTGATGTGTAGCGAAATAAAAGTAGCGAAGTGTGTGAGCCATGTGCCGAGAAAAGCCGCTATTGTTTTATATGTGCCCGTACCGTAAACCGACACAGGTGGATGAGGAGAGAATCCTAAGGCCGACGGAAGAAGCATTGTTAAGGAACTCGGCAAAATGACCCCGTAACTTCGGGAGAAGGGGTGCCCACTTCAGGGTGGGCCGCAGAGAATAGGCTCAAGCAACTGTTTAGCAAAAACACAGGTCTATGCGAAACCGTAAGGTGAAGTATATGGGCTGACGCCTGCCCGGTGCTGGAAGGTTAAGAGGAGAGGTTAGTCGCAAGATGAAGCTTTGAATTTAAGCCCCAGTAAACGGCGGCCGTAACTATAACGGTCCTAAGGTAGCGAAATTCCTTGTCGGGTAAGTTCCGACCCGCACGAAAGGCGTAATGATTTGAGCACTGTCTCGACAATGCATCCGGTGAAATTGAAGTACCAGTGAAGATGCTGGTTACCCGCGCCAGGACGGAAAGACCCCATGGAGCTTTACTCCAGTTTGGTACTGGGATTCGGTACTGCACGTACAGGATAGGTGGGAGACTGAGAACTTGGGACGCCAGTTTCAAGGGAGTCGCTGTTGGGATACCACCCCTGCAGTATTGGGTTTCTAACCAGCCGCTGTGATCCAGCGGTGGGACAATGCCAGGCGGGGAGTTTGACTGGGGCGGTCGCCTCCGAAAGGGTATCGGAGGCGCTCAAAGGTTCCCTCAGAATGGTCGGAAACCATTTGAAGAGTGCAAAGGCAGAAGGGAGCTTGACTGCGACACCGACGGGTGGAGCAGGTACGAAAGTAGGACTTAGTGATCCGGTGGCATAAAGTGGGATTGCCATCGCTCAACGGATAAAAGCTACCCTGGGGATAACAGGCTTATCACTCCCAAGAGTTCACATCGACGGAGTGGTTTGGCACCTCGATGTCGGCTCATCGCATCCTGGGGCTGTAGCAGGTCCCAAGGGTTGGGCTGTTCGCCCATTAAAGCGGTACGCGAGCTGGGTTCAGAACGTCGTGAGACAGTTCGGTCCCTATCCGGCGCGGGCGGAGGATATTTGAGAGGAGCTGTCCTTAGTACGAGAGGACCGGGATGGACGGACCACTGGTGTATCTGCTGTCGACCAACGGCATGGCAGAGTAGCCAAGTCCGGAAGGGATAAACGCTGAAGGCATCTAAGCGTGAAGCCCCCCTCAAGATGAGATATCCCTTCCATAAGGAAGTAAGATCCCTTGAAGAGTACAAGGTAGATAGGGCAGAGGTGGAAGCACGGTAACGTGTGGAGCTGACTGTTACTAATCGATCGAGGGCTTGACCAAATAAAATCGGAGTTCTGTATGAAGTTTTGAAGGTACTAACTTTTAATACATATGATAAAAATGACGTATCAAATACGTCGTTTTGTTATATATTTAATATTCCTCGATAGCTCAGTTGGTAGAGCACGCGGCTGTTAACCGCGCTGTCGTAGGTTCGAGTCCTACTCGGGGAGTTTTTTTATCCGGTAAATCATAGTTTGTGTTTATCCGGATCATACTCCGGCTCCGTGGTCAAGCGGTTAAGACATCGCCCTTTCACGGCGGTAACACGGGTTCGATTCCCGTCGGAGTCACTTACAATATTATATGGCGACATAGCCAAGCGGTAAGGCACGGGTCTGCAACACCCTTATCATCGGTTCGATTCCGATTGTCGCCTCTGAAAAGTAGAGAGCTTTAGGATTTTCTAGAGCTCTTTGTTTTATTTATAAATATAAACAGAACAAAAAGCGCAATAAAAAGTAAAAATTTACAAAAATTGACTTTTTAAAACTCATTTTTTGTGATATTCTAGTATATATTCTAAATATTATTATGTTGGAGAGGCAGCAGAAGATTCTGCTCAAGAGGGTAGTGTTATGGCCAATAAGAACAAAAAATCACCTGTAAAAGGTGTAAGATCACAAAGGTCAAAAAAAGTTTCGAAACAGACAATGGTTCAAAAAAAGGAACAGAAGAAAGGCGTACTGTTTAGTATACGTGCGAAGATTTTTTTATGTTTTCTGGTTCCGATTCTGTTTTTGATTTTGGTTGGGGTATTTTCTTATAAAAAAGCAGCTGCCGGTATGTATGATACATTCCGGGATTCAAATGAACAGACAATCAATATGGCAAACCAGTATATTGATGTAAGTAACTCTTTTATTGAGGCAGAGGCATTAAAGTATGCATTTCAGTCAGATCTTGGGAAATATATGATAGGTCTGTATGAGACTGATTCCACGCGGAAAAAATCTGTTATTAACAGTGTGGGATCAAGTATCCGTGCATCTCAGGCAGGAAATGAGTTTATCAGCAATATACATATTGTGACAATTGAAGATATCCAGATGTTATCCACAAGGGCAGGCGGAACTGCAATGGGTATCTACAAAGAGTATAAGGATGAAATGCTTGGATATTCTGATAATGGAAAAAAATTACCAGAATGGGTTGATTATCATAAGACTTTAGACGAAACCCTTGGTTTAAAACAGTCAGATTATATTATGGCATATCAAACAACGCCACAGTCTGGTAAAGGATTTATTGTAATTGATATCAAAGCATCTGCTATTCAGGAATTTTTAGATAGCCTTGATATGGGAGAAGGTAGTATCATTGGTTTTGTTACTAAGTCAGGAAGAGAAATCATTTCCGAAAAACTTCCGGAAGGTCAGGAGAGTACCAGAGCGGATGGTGAGACAGTATTCTATGGACAGGATTTCTTTAATAATATTGAAGACCAGCAGACTACCAAAGAGGTCAGCATAAATGGAAAGAGCTACCTGTTCTTTTACAGCCGGATGGAGCGTACAAATGCTGCGGTATGTGCACTTGTACCAATGGAGATTGTCAATGGACAGGCAGATGAGATCCGCAATGTGACGATCGCAGTAGTAGTAATTGCATGTATCGTTGCAGTAATGATCGGTATTATCATCAGTACCGGAATACAGAAGAATATGATACGTATTTCCGGAAGACTTGAAGAGGTTGCAGAGGGAAATCTTACAACTAAGGTCAGCGTTAAAGGTCATGATGAATTTAACAATCTTGCAGTTGTTGCAAATAATATGATCAATAATAATAAAAAGCTGGTTCAGAAAGTAAGTGGAGCAACTGACACATTAGAGTCATCTGCGCAGGAAGTAAGACAGGCATCAGATGTTATGAAAGATTATTCTGCGAACATTATCCAGGCGATAGATGAGATTAATGATGGTATAACAAAGCAGTCTGAACATGCAGAAGAGTGTGTAAGAAAGACAGATACGCTTTCAGAGGAAATTCAAAATGTCAGCAGCATTGTAGGCCAGGTCGAGAAACTTGTCTCTGAGGCAGAAAGTATGATTAGTCATGGTATGGAGATGGTTCAGACGTTGGGTGAACGTGCAACAAAAACAACAGATGTAACCATAAAGGTAGAGACCAGTATTGAGGAGCTCAAAAAGGAATCTGAGATTATCAATGAGTTTGTGGAAACAATCACAGATATTTCTGAACAGACGAATCTGCTTTCTTTAAATGCTTCTATTGAAGCGGCGAGAGCAGGAGAGGCAGGAAGAGGATTTGCAGTGGTTGCTGAGGAGATCAGAAAGCTTGCAGATCATTCTGCAGAGGCAGCCGGAGAAATTCAGAACAATGTAGCTCATATCAGTGACCAGACGGTAAACAGTGTAGAAAATGCAAAACAGGCACGAGACATGGTTGCACTTCAGACAGAAGCTGTACAGGAAGTTGTTGGAGTTTTTGATGACATGAATCAGTGTATGCAGAAGCTGTTTGATGGATTGAAAGAAATCGTATCCAGTACAGAGCAGGCGGATAAAGAGCGTGAAGATACTTTGGCTGCAGTAAAGAATATTTCGGATATTATTGCAGAAACAGCAGAGGGAACAAAACTGGTTCAGAGTGTTGCTGCAAAACTTCAGGAGAATGTAGATACCATGAATCAGACGGCTCAGTCACTGGGTGATAATATGAATGATCTGAAATCGGAGATTTCAGTATTTAAAACAGAATAAAAGAAATTATGTTAAATGGGGAAAGTATAGAGTGCTTTCCCCATTTTTATGTCGTAAGCGGCGTACTAATCAGCAGGCGGCTTTTTTATTTTCTTGCAACAAAACCTGCCTTTATTTAGACTATATATATGACAGAAAAATAAGTATCTAATGAAAATCCCATGGAGAAAATATTTATGGAAAATTATCTGAAGCTTGTGTGGCGGGCAAAACGCGGAGACGTGGATGCATTTGCCCAACTGTATGCCGGAATATACGAGGATATGTACCGCTTTGCATTGTATACGTTGCGAAATGCAAGTGATGCGGAGGATGCGGTAAGTGATGCCGTTACTGACGCGTTTGCATCAGTTAAAAAGCTGCGCAGTGAAGAAGCATTTAAGAGCTGGATATTTCGGATTTTATCCAATAAATGCAAGGATAAACTGCGTGAGTATGCGGGCAAAAATGAGACAGGGATTGAGGATACAGAGGAGATTGCGTGTGATTCCGAACCAGAGATGACAGAATGTATACAGATCAGGAAGCTATTTTTTGAACTTGCGGATGAAGAGCGCCTGATCATCAGCTTGCATCAGTTTGCAGGTTATACGAGCCGTGAGATTGCTGAAATATTACATATGAATGAAAATACCGTGCGCTCGAAGGAAAGCCGGGCATTAAAAAAAATGGGTGAGTGGTTACAATAAATTGCTATCAGTAGTTAATGAGGTAGTGAAAAAGGGATTTTTCATTACAGAATGGAGTGCCTATGTCAGAAAAAGAAATTTTAGATAAAATAGAAAAATCTGCCGCACAGGAAAAAATTCCAGAGAATATTGAACCGGAGCAGATCAAAAGAAAATTAAAGGAGAACCAGAAAAACAAGGTAAAACGGAGAAGCGGGATCACTTATTACGGGGCTGTAGCAGCGGCGGCACTTGTGCTTGTCATTGGCGCAGCAGGAGGAATCCATGCGGTTACCGGGGGCGGCACAGGGCTTATGACGGCGCCGGTGGGTATAGAAAAAGCGGCATCCGGGCAAAAGTCAGATGAAGGATCAGAAGGCAGCAGCGAATTAAAAGATGGAGCGACTGCAGGCGTAGAGAAAAATGCACAAAAAAAAGATGCAGGATCTTTGTATACAGTCGCAAAAAATTATGGAGAGGTCTATGATGCAATCTGGTCTGGCAGTGGTCAGGAAAAGGAAGCAGACGGAATAGCGGTTGCGGAGGGAGATAGTTCTAACTCTGGTGATGCAGCGACATATATTATGGATGACACATCAGATACCGTGGGTGCGGCTGTAGACGGAGTGGAAGAAATCGGCGGTACACAGATGATAAAGGGCGCAGGAGCACAGGAGGGACAGACAGCGGCAGATATATCATCAGATACGGCAAAACAGCGGTATTCCGGGACAAATCTGCAGACGCAAGGCGTGGATGAGAGCGATTTTGTCAAAACAGATGGTTCTTATATTTACACGGTAAGCCACAATGAAATATTGATTACGGATATCCGGAAAAAAGCATTAAAACAGATCGGAAAAATACAGATTTTTGAAACTTCATCCGACCGTGTGCTTGAGATGTATGTGGATGGTGATATTTTAAACGTGATCGTGGAAAGTGAAGATTCCGGACTGGAAATGCAGGCAGATGATACAGAAAATTATACGGAAGACTGCTTTTATTATTTTAGTGAGGGAACACAGACACAGGTTCTTACCTATGATATCAGTGATCCGGAAAAGCCTGTAAAAACCGGGTGTGTGACGCAGGATGGAAGGTATCAGACATCAAGAAAGATCGGAAATATTATTTATCTTTTTACCAATAAAAGAATCAGTATGCCACAACAGACAAAAGAAGAAGCCGTTACGGAAGAAAATGTAAGTGGATGGATTCCGTTAGTCAATGATAATGCGGTAGATGCAGAAGATATTTACGTGGACAATGGCGGTGGAGGAAGCAACAGTCTGCTGATATCCTCAGTAAATGTGAAAAATCCGGATCAGGTTGTGGATAATACCATGATTTTAAGTCAGTATGTGGATATCTATGTGAGTGAAAGTGCGTTTTATGCGTATCAGATAAAAGGTTCCTGGAATGATGCGGTAACACAGATTGCAAAATTTGGGCTTGCTGATGGGAAGATGGATGCTGATGGGGCAGTTTCAGTGAACGGGAGAATTACAGATACATTTGCGATAAATGAACAGAGCGGAAAATTGCGTGTTTTAACGACCAGCCAGGATTCAGTGAATGGAGAGGACACGAATAATCTTTATTTGTTTGATACAAATCTGAGTCTTACAGGCAAGATAGAAGGACTTGCACAGGGAGAGGAAATCTATGCTGCGCGTTATCTGGGGAATATGGCATATTTTGTTACCTATCGCAATACAGATCCGCTTTTTGCTGTAGATTTATCGGATGATAGAAATCCAAAGGTACTTGGAGAATTAAAGATAAGTGGTTTTTCAGAATATCTGCATTTCTGGGGCGATGATAAACTGATCGGGATTGGATATGAGACGGATGAAAAGACAGGAGAACATACAGGTATTAAGATCACAATGTTTGATATTTCAGATCCTGCAGATTTAAAAGAGGTGGAGAGCCTTGTTTTAAAGGATTATAATTACAGTGAGGCGCTCTACAATTATAAATGTGTACTTGCAGATGCGGACGAAAATCTGCTTGGATTTGCACTGCAGTCTTATGGTGATGGGGAGAGTGTTACGTATCTTTTACTTACATGGAATGGGGAAAAATTTGAAACTCTGCTGTCACAAAGTCTGACTGATAAGGCGGGAAATCCGGATCAGTCCAAAGCGGCAGATACATCAGCATATAGGGGAATTTATGCGGGAGATATGTTTTATATTGTAAGTACTGAAAAAATCATCTCTTACGACAGAACACAGGAATATTGTATGAAAAAAAGCATAGATTTTAAGTAGAATTTTAAGTAGAAAATTAAAATCGGTCTTGACGCAGAAGTTTTGTTCTGATAAAATCTTAACAGAACTTCTGCGAGAGATTGGAAGTTAAAAATAACAGAAGAGACAGCATCTGTTATAACATCATATGGCGCGGTAGCCAAGCGGTAAGGCTCCGGTCTGCAACACCGTCATCACCGGTTCGAATCCGGTCCGTGCCTCTTAAAACCTCGAAAATATCTATTTTCGAGGTTTTGTTTTTTTATTCTTGATAATAGAATGTTTATGGAGCATGCATTTTGTTATAGTAAAAGTAATTTATAGCAGAAAATATAATGGAGAAGAAATTATGTTAACGGAAGTTTTTCATTTACACGAAAAAGGTTCACTTGCGGATGCAAGACTTTGTACTTATATACTGGACGATTCGGATTCCATTGCGATTGATAAGCGTCCTATGATGCTGATCTGTCCGGGTGGCGGTTATGAACACACGTCTGACAGGGAATCAGAGCCGCTTGCCATGCATTTTTTAAGTATAGGATATCATGTGGCGGTGCTGCGTTATTCGGTGGCACCGGCAGTTTATCCGACGGCACTTTTAGAGGCGGCCGCATCCATGAAGCTGATTCATGAGCATGCAAAAGAGTGGCATGTGGATACAGATAAGATCGTTGTCCAAGGGTCTTCCGCGGGCGGACACCTTGCAGCATGCCTTTCTATGTTCTGGCATACGAAGTGGCTGGCTGAGGCTGCCGGTGTGATGAATGAGATATTAAAACCTGCGGCAATGCTTTTAAATTATCCGGTTATCACATCCGGGGAATATGCACACCGTGGATCTTTTAAGCAGCTTCTCGGTGGCAATGAGACAGAAGAAATGTTGGAATTGCTTTCTCTTGAAAAACAGGTGACAGAGTATACACCGCCGGCATTTATCTGGCATACTTACACAGATCAGTCAGTCCCGGTGCAAAATTCCCTGCTTTTGATCGAGGCAATGAAAAAATATGAGATACCGGTGGAATTTCATATGTATCCGGTCGGGAAACATGGCCTCAGTACCTGCAGCAGGCTCACAGCAATGCGGGATGGTACAGGAATCCAGCAGGAGTGCGAGAGCTGGCTGCCTTTGGCAAAGAGGTGGCTGATCGCACTCCGGGATGAGTAAAAAATTATTTTACGATAATTTTTACAAATTTCTTTTTACCACGTTTTACGACAAGTCCGTCAGCACCGAAAGCGTCAGCTCCGTAAGTGGTCTGGATGTCTGTTACTTTTTCGTCAGCAACGGAGACACCACCCTGCTGTACGGCACGTCTTGCGTCGGAGCGGGATGGAGCAAGTTCTGCTTTTACTAAAAGTGCAAGGATATCTAAGTCTCCATCTGCAAAGTCAGCAGCAGTCAGTTCTAAGGTTGGCATGTGGGCAGAATCGCCACCACCTGCGAATAAAGCGTGGGAAGCTTCTTTTGCCTTGTTTGCTTCCTCTTCACCGTGTACCAGTTTCGTCAGCTCAAATGCAAGAATTTCTTTTGCCTGGTTAAGCTGTGCGCCTTCCCAGCTTTCCATTGCATCGATTTCTTCTAATGGAAGGAATGTCAGCATACGGATGCATTTTAATACGTCTGCATCAGAAACGTTTCTCCAGTACTGGAAGAAGTCAAACGGAGAAGTCTTGTTCGGATCAAGCCATACAGCACCGGACTGTGTTTTTCCCATTTTTTTGCCTTCCGAATTAAGAAGGAGGTTGATGGTCATCGCGTAAGCGTCTTTTCCAAGTTTTCTGCGGATCAGCTCGGTACCGCCTAACATGTTACTCCACTGGTCGTCACCGCCGAACTCCATGTTACAGCCGTATTTCTGGTATAAGGTGTAGAAGTCGTAGCTCTGCATGATCATGTAGTTGAACTCTAAGAAACTTAAACCTTTTTCCATACGCTGTTTGTAGCACTCTGCGGTTAACATACGGTTAACGGAGAAATGAGCACCAACTTCACGCAGTACATCAATATAATTTAAGTCCATCAGCCAGTCTGCGTTGTTTACCATAAGTGCTTTTCCATCGGAAAAATCGATGAAACGGCTCATCTGTTTCTTGAAGCAGTCACAGTTGTGCTGGATTGTTTCCGGTGTCATCATCTGGCGCATGTCGGTACGGCCGGATGGATCTCCGATCATGGCGGTTCCGCCGCCGATTAAAGCGATCGGTTTGTTGCCTGCCATCTGGAGACGTTTCATTAAGCATAATGCCATAAAATGTCCTACATGAAGACTGTCTGCGGTTGGATCAAAGCCAATGTAAAAAGTAGCTTTTCCGTTGTTGATCAGATCTTTGATTTCTGCTTCGTCAGTTACCTGGGCGATCAGACCTCTGGCAACTAATTCATCGTACAATGTCATAATTGTAAATCCTCCTAAAATTAAATTGAATCGTTTATAACAATAGATCAGCTCTTTTAGAGCAATATTTCCTGTTACATAAAAAAATCCCCGTCCTAAAAAAGGACGAGGATAAAAACCCGTGTTACCACCTTTGTTCGCAGGCAATTCACATTGTCTGCCTTATCGAGTGTCCGACAACACTCAGGCGCTTGTAACGTGCGCCGCTACGTCACAGCCTACTATCGCATCTTTCAAAAATACGAATTTGGTGTGAAGCTCGGGGATGTATTCGAAATAAGTTTTCCGTGCACCTCTCATCAGCCGGTTGCTTTCTGTTCGTTCCGCTTATTTTTACTTCTTCCCGTCAACGCTGTTGTTCTGCTTCAATTAACGCCATTATACGCATGATAGATAAAATTTGTCAAGAAAATAATTTTTTTAAAGCTGCGACCTTTTTTATTTTCCATGCGTCTAATCTATGTAAAGGTTCAGTGGTCAGAATGTTTCCACTGGATGATACAAATAGCATGAAAAATTGTATACTCAGAGGTAAAGGCAGCATGGGATATGCAATGACATGCCCTTCTATGAGCTCATAAGAAACGCTATTGTTCACACACTGTGTGAGCAGTATCAATTACAGCCCATTTGAGATGCATCTTCGATGCATGGGGCTGTAATCTGGCAAAATATAGTCTTTGGCGCACAGTTTGACAGCAAGTGTCAAACTTGCGAGTGAACAGTAACGAAGAAACAACAGAATATACAGAATATGTAAGCCGGCGGAAAGGAAAGTTATGAAAAAAGAAGAATTGGGAGAGCTGATCATCGCATCGGAAGATATGATGTATCATGTGGCGAAAACGCTGCTGTACCGGGATGCGGACTGTGCAGATGCAATCCAGGAAACGATCGTGAAAGCATTTTCCAAATTACACACGTTAAAATCAGATGCCTATGCGAAAACGTGGCTGACCAGGATACTGATCAATGAATGTTATACCGTGATAAGAAAGGAAAAGAAAGTGGTATCGTTAGAAGATTATCAGATGGAGGAACAGGCTGCGGAGACAAAGGATTACTCCGAATTATATGAAGCAATCAGCCATCTGTCAGAGGATGCGAGGCTTTCTGTCACACTGTATTATATGGAAGGGTACAGTGTGCGGGAAATAGCAGGAATTTTAGGCGTGACGGAAAGCACCATAAAAAACCGCCTGTCACGTGCAAGGGCGAGATTGAAAAACGAATTGGAACAGGAAAACAGTTACGGAATGGAGAGTTGAGTATGAATATTGAAAATATGGAGCAGGAATTTCCGAAAATGCCGCAGAGTATGCGGGATATGATAGAAAAAGAAGTAGAAAAACAGGTAAAAATAACACCTCAGAAAGGCTATTTTTCATTGAAAAAAGCGGTGGTGGCGTCACTGGCGGCGACATTTATTCTTGGAACGACGATTTTTGCGGGAACAAAATTATACCGTATGAGCAGCAGTCCGCAGGGAAATTACGGCAGAATGACAGCAATTGAAAAGACAGATGGGACAGAAAATACCGGAAAAACAGATGATCAGGCATCACAGCTTACTGCGCAGGATGCGACACAAAATGTGGCACCGGTTGCAATGAAATTATCTTATCTGCCGGATGGAATGAAAGAGACAGAAGAAGGAAAATACAGCTATGAACAGACACCAGGACAGGGGGGAATCTCCATTGTATTTTATCAGATGGATACAGGGGATGAATCTTTTGGGATGCAGGATGATTATGTGACGGAAAGTGAAAATATCCAGGTTGGAAATCATGATGGTGTCTATATAAAAAAGCAAAATACATCTGATCAGGATAAAGCATTTGATCAGATGATCTATGTGACTTATCCGGAGTATCATTATGTAATGCAGATGTATATCGGTCATGATGTGACAAAAGAGGAAGCCTGCAAGGTGGCAGAGGGGATTGTTTTAGCATCTGCAGAGGAACTTTCGGATGGCACGGTCATTCATCCATATAACTGGAGTGATTATGAGGCGACTGTGGCAGAGGATATGAAAGAGGATTCCGAAGATGGGGAGTTAAAAACAACTGCAACTGCAGATGAAATGAAAAATCTGCATAAGATTGGAGAAGAATTTGCAGTGCAGGGAGAAACTGGCGGAGAAGCTAAGAATCTGTGGATCAAAGTAACAGATGTGAAAGTAACGGATGATACCGGAATCCTTGATCCGGCTTTTGTGGACAGGGATATGATTGGCACAGATGAAAATGGAAAACTGATACCGGATACGGTTTCTTATATCAAATCCGGAGATGGAGTGAATACACTTGATGAGGTTATAAGCAGCAGGGAGGTACCGAAGAAATTAGTATATGTTACGTTAGAATACAGCAATACCGGAGATACAGAGATGAAAGACATTTTATTTTTTAATTCTGTCATGAAAATCAAAGAAGAGAACGGAATTTATGAAATCTGCGGTGCAGAGCAGCCGAAAGAGGGAGAAACATGGGATACGGTCAGCTCTGACAGCAGCAGTTTAGAATATGGTGAGGAGATGAGATATTTTGATGTGACCGGCGGAGAGCGGGGAAATAATTATTTTGACAGTATCAAAGCGGGGGAGACAAAAACGTTACATGTCGGATTTGTTGTGGATGAAGATGTGCTTCCGTATCTTTATTTAAATACCAGTACGTCAGGCTGTGGTTATGAATTTATGGAACAGGATTTAGAGCAGGGACTTGTGGATATCCGGCAGTAAAAAGAGAATATAAAGAAATGACCGAAATCGGACAGAATACCCCGAAAGCAGACAGATCCAATAACTGGAAGCTGCTTTCGGGGTATTTTTATTGGAAAATAAAGAGTTTATCTTGTGTATGAGGTATCAAAATCTTATTGACAATCTATATATACTGCCGTATAATTACCAATGGTAATTACCAAGAGTAATTATATAGAGCAGAACAGAAAAAGGAAGTGAAAGAATGACAGCAGAAAAGATAAAAAGAATGTTAGATGCCTGTTATCTTGCAAAAAGAATCCGGGAACTGCTCCCGGAACTGCCAGAAGGAGTAACACCGGCATATATTCAGTATATGGATGTGATCCACAGTCAGCAGGAGAGTAAGGAAAGAGTAAAAGTATCAGATATCAGTGATACCTTAAAGCTGCCAAGACCGGGGGTTACAAGAACGGTCAAGGAGATGGAAAAAAAGGGTTATCTCACCAAATATGCATCGGAGGAAGATGGGAGAATCACATATGTTGCGATTACAGAAAAAGGTGAAGAATTGTGGGATAAGTACGATAAAAATTATTACAGCCGGCTTTTAAAATATATGGATCATATTTCCGAAGAAGAAGCAGACTGTATGATTCAGACTATTGAAAAATTTTATGAAGTCATGAGTAAAAGGAGAGTTGACATTGAATAATTCAAAATCAGATTTTACACAGGGAAGTATTTTGGGAAAATTACTGCCATTTATGATGCCGATATTAGGTGCACTGGTGCTTCAGGCGGCTTATGGTGCAGTAGATCTTTTAGTCGTGGGAAGGTTTGGAACAACCTCCGGGCTTTCAGCTGTATCGACAGGAAGTCAGGTGCTTAACTTAGTTACGTTTGTGATCACGCAGTTTGCAATGGGTATCACAGTATTGATCGCACGGTATATCGGGGAGAAAAAACCGCAGTATATAGGGGCTTTGATCGGTGGCGCGACAATTATTTTTGCAATCGTTTCTGCGGTGCTTTTTGTAATCATGATTGGGTTTTCACAGCCGATTGCAGTATTGATGCAGGCACCGGAAGAAGCAGTGGAATTGACTTCCACTTATGTGCGCATCTGCGGCGGCGGAATCTTTTTCATTGTTGCGTATAATCTGCTCGCAGCTATTTTCAGAGGTCTTGGAGACAGCAAATCCCCATTATTATTTGTTGCGGTTGCCTGTGTGGTTAATATTGCAGGAGATCTGATTTTAGTTGCAGGACTGCATCTGGATGCAGCTGGAGCTGCGATCGCAACGGTAGCAGCACAGGCAGTCAGTGTTGTGTTTGCATTATTCCTGCTGGTAAAAAGAGAACTGCCATTTGAAATCAGTAAACACGATTTTAAAATCAATATGCACTGTGTGAGAGCCTTAAAGATCGGTCTGCCGCTTGCCTTGCAGGAATTTCTGACGCAGATATCTTTTCTTGCACTCTGCGCATTTGTCAACCGACTCGGACTTGAAGCGTCTTCCGGATACGGAGTTGCCTGTAAGATTGTCAATTTTGCAATGCTCATCCCAAGTTCCCTCATGCAGTCCATGGCATCCTTTGTATCGCAGAATGTGGGTGCAGGCAACGAAAAGAGAGCAAAAAAGGCAATGTTTACAGGCATGGGTGTTGGACTTGTGATCGGATGTATCGTATTTACACTTGTCTGGTTTAAAGGAAATCTTCTGACTGGAATTTTTACAACAGATGCAGCCGTTGTGCAGAATGGTTATGATTATCTAAAAGGTTTTGCGCTAGAAACGATCGTGACAGCTATTTTATTCAGCATAATCGGTTATTTTAATGGACACGATAAGACAGTCTGGGTTATGGTGCAGGGGCTTGTCCAGACACTGCTGGTGCGCTTGCCGTTAGCATATTATATGAGCATCCAGTCGGACGCAAGTCTTACAAAGATTGGTTTTGCGGCTCCGGCAGCAACGATATTTGGAATTGTTCTCAATGTGATCTATTATTTATATGCGAACAGAAAGCAGCAGTGATTACAATCTATTTTAAATAAAGCTTTGATGTAAGGAGGAATGTATATTGAAAGCCTGTGAAATGCATGATAAGATAAAATAATAGTGTAAATGATCAGGTTAGGAAAGGGTCCGTCGGTAAAAAGGAACTTTAGAGTGTAGACGAATTTACGGACTGGTGATGTGGAAAATGGATAAAAAGGTAGTATTTCTTGATGTAGATGGAACCATGGTCAATGAAAAAGGTGAGATTCCGGAGTCTGCACAGTATGCAGTCCGGACGGCGCAGGCAAACGGCCACAGGATGGTGGTATGTAGCGGACGCAGCCGTTTTCAGATTTATGATGCACTGTTGGAACTCGGATTTTCAGGGATCGTCGGCGGAGCCGGAGCTTTTGTGGAAGACGAAGGAAAAGAGTTTTATCATGCCTATATTGATGAGGAGCACAGAAAAAGCAGTTTTGACTATTTAGAGAGTAATGGATTTTTATTCTGCTATCAGGCGGATGACGGCGTGGTGCTAAACCAGAGAAGCTGTGATGGCATGTTAAAGGTTTACCGGGATGCCGGAATGAGTAAAGAGCGCTTAGACCGTCTGATCGGACGGATGCATCTGACCGAGAAGCCATGGGAAAATGAAAAAAATGAGAAGATCATTTATTATGGTGCACCGTTTCCGGTTGCTAAGGTACATGCGGATATGGAACCGTATTTTGATGCGGTGGCGATCAGCCTGGATGGAATGGGCGATTTTGCGGGCGAGATCGGAATTAATGGAATTAATAAGGCGACCGGTATGGAGCGTTATTTAAATCATGTCGGCATTTCACGGGAGAATTGCATTGCAGTTGGTGACGGACCGAATGATCTCCAGATGATGGAGTACGCCGGGATCAGTGTTGCAATGGGGAATGCCAGAGATGAGGTAAAAAGGTTAGCGGACATGGTAACAGACCATATTGATGAGGATGGAATTTTACATGCATTTGAGCGGCTTGGGCTGATAAACGATTGTATTTGATGGAAAATGATGATACCATGAAATGGTGCAAGTAAAATCACGAATGAAGTCGTGATGAGATCGGAGGAGCCCTATGGATAAAAAATCAGTTCAGGCAGTTTTAGTCACTATTTTTTCCGGGGTGTTATTTTTGGAAAGTATGTTTGCAGGCGGGGTCGCAAGTGAGGAGACTGGTAAAGTCTTAGATGCCATGCGGGGGCTGCGCAGAGTAAATAATGTGCATTATCTGGTGACGAACAGTTATTCCGGAAATCAGGATATTGTGCAGCAGACGCAGGAAGTCTGGGCTGATCTGTTAGATGAAACCTGGATGGTGGAATATAAGAATACAGATGCAGATGGAGCCATGACGTATGTGAAAGAATTTTGCGATGGTGTTACGGTAAATTCCTACCAGGCAGGAACCTGGAGTGAATGGAATGGTTACAGCACGACAACAGATATCCCCAATTATCAGGCACTTACCAATCCGGGTTATCGGGAGGAAGATATTGTTTCTGCAGAGACGGCAGATTTGGATGATGGAGCAAAGCAGATCATCTTTTCTTTGTCTGGGCAGCAGTTAAAAGAAAAAAGAGATCAGGCACTTGACTTAATAGAACCGGCGGGGTTTAAGGAACAGGACGATACAGAACAGATGGATAAGATGTCTGTTTATTATGAGCAGTATCAGAAGACCGGTTACCAGAATGAGCGTATTGTATATACCATTAATAAATCAGGTGTTCTGACTGGAATGGAATACAGTTTTGATGTAAAACGTCCGAAAGTAGTGATAAAAGGCGGTGTGCAGAAGCTCGAAGGGGAAGAGCAGTATGCAATGGGTGTAAAGATCGAAGTGCTTTCTTATAATCAGGCGAATATTCCCAAAGTGATAAGGAAATGTGCGGCGGATGCCGGGTATGACAGGTAAAGCATACATGTATGTCTTATGAATACTGATATTGAAAATGTTTAAAAGTGTATATTGTATGTGATTATGATGATACAAATTGTTTTAATAAAATGGGATAATGTTAACTTATAAAATAAAAAGAGTTGACATTATCCCATTTTTTAACTAATATTGTTAACTATAAGAACATTGGAGGTTAACAAAGATGAAAACAAAAGGTGTGATTTACTGTGGACTATTCACGGCACTGATCGCAGTTGGAGCATTTATCAAGATCCCGATACCGGTCGTGCCGTTTACCCTGCAATATCTGTTTACAATGCTGGCGGGGCTGCTGCTTGGATCAAGGCTTGGAACGTTGTCTGTGCTCTCGTATATGCTGCTTGGACTTGCCGGACTTCCCATTTTTTCAGAGGGGGGCGGAATCTGGTATGTGTTTAAGCCGAGTTTTGGATATATCATCGGATTTGCCGTAGGAACATTTGTAACCGGGTGGATCGCAGAACACATGGAAAAAAAGACCATAACGCGGTATCTGATTGCAAACCTGGCGGGACTTTTCTGCGTGTATGCAATCGGCATGATTTATTACTATATCATCTGTAACTTTGTGATCGATACGCCGATCGCCGTAGGACCATTGTTTTTGTACTGCTTTGTTCTGGCTGTACCGGGGGATATTGCTTTAAGTATTCTTGGAGCAGTGGTGGCAAAGCGTGTCAGACCGGTGCTTGCATATGAGGTGGTGAGAATGAGATCGTGAAAAATTCACGGTATCCGACAAAATGAGAGGGAGAAAAGGAAATGAATGCACTTACATTAGCAGAAGAAATTATTAACGGAAGAAGAATCACAAGGGAAGATGATCTGTCATTTTTTCTGACCTGTGATTTAGAGGAGCTTTGTGAGGGAGCAGACAGGATCAGAGAAGTAAGGCTCGGGGATAAGGTAGACCTGTGCTCGATCATCAACGGGCGCAGCGGAAGATGCCCGGAGGACTGTAAATATTGTGCACAGTCGGCGCACCATCATACGAACTGTGAGGAGTATGATTTCCTTCCGGAGGAAGAGATTTTGGCGGCCTGCAAAATGAACGAGAGGGAAGGTGTTGACCGTTTTTCCATCGTTACGGCGGGAAGAGCACTGACGGGAGAGGAATTTGACAAGGCGATCCATGCATATGAGACGATGAAAAAAGAATGTAAGATCGATCTGTGTGCATCTATGGGGTTCCTTTCTGCAGAGCAGCTGCACAGACTGCATGAAGCGGGTGTCACCAGTTATCATCACAATATTGAGACGTCAAGACGTAATTTCCCGAATATCTGCACGACACATACTTACGATATGAAGATCGAAACTTTAAAAAAAGTAAAAGCAGAGGGCATGTGCGCCTGCTCCGGCGGAATCATCGGTATGGGAGAAACATGGGAGGACAGACTTGATATGGCGATAAGCCTTGCGGAACTGGGAATTGACTCCATCCCGATCAATGCGCTGATGCCGATACCGGGAACACCGTTAGAACACCTGCCAAGATTGTCAGAAGCTGATATTTTGCGCACAATCGCATTTTTCCGTTATATCAACCCGGATGCCAATATCCGTCTTGCAGCGGGAAGAGCACTTTTGACAAACGATGGGGAGATTGCATTCCAGTCAGGAGCATCCGCATCCATTACCGGAAACATGCTGACGACGGTGGCATGTGCAACAATCCGCAGTGACAGACGGCTGCTTGAGGATTTAGGCCGCGATGTCACACCGGAATACTGGAAAGAGAAAAAAAAGGAAGCATAGAAATGCGCAGTATATATTGGGAAAGCGTTACAAAAAGTTGTGCAGGAATGAGGAAGTAAAATGCACAGAAAAGAGGATGGATATGAGCAAGGCTTTATTTATCACAGGAACAGGTACGGATATCGGAAAAACATATGTGACAGGACTGATCGTAAAAAAACTGGCAGAAGCCGGGAAATCTGCTGCCTACTATAAAGCGGCAATGAGTGGAAATGACCGTCGGGAGGATGGCTCTCTGATACCGGGGGATGCTCTTTTTGTGCAGAAAATGTCGGGGATTGCGCAGCCGCTTGAGGAAATGTGCCCTTATGTATATGAACATGCATATTCACCGCATCTTGCTTCAAGGATCGAGGGGCATCCGGTGCAGATGGATGTGGTGAAAAATGGATATAAAGCTGTATGTGATACGTATGATTATGTGACGGTGGAGGGAAGCGGAGGTATTTTATGCCCGATCTGCTTCGATGAAGCGAAGATCCAGCTGGAAGATGTGGTGTCAGAGCTTGGACTTAACAGTATTCTGATCGCAGATGCAGGACTTGGTACGATCAACAGTGTGGTTCTGACGGCAGAATATATGAAGGCGCATCATTTGCCGTTAAAAGGAATCATATTTAACCATTATCATCCGGGTGATGTGATGGAGGACGACAATATTTATATGTGCGAATACATGACAGGACTATCTGCGCTTGCGAAGGTGCAGGACGGTGACACGGAGCTTAAGATGGATGTGGAAACACTTGCGGCATTATATGAATAAGATACCTGGTTTGGTTATTTACGGAATATGTATCTGAAAACAGCAGGAAATGATAGAAAAGAGGAAAAAATATGATCTGGTATCCATATGAACAGATGAAAACAATGCGGGAACCGTATAAAATTTTAGATGCAAAAGGTGTTTATCTTTACACAAAAGATCAGAAACTGATCGATTCAGTATCGTCCTGGTGGTGCATGATCCATGGATATAAGCATCCAGAACTGACCGCTGCCATCAAGGAGCAGGCAGATCATTTCTGCCATGTGATGCTTGGCGGACTGACACATGAACCGGTGCAGAAGCTTTCGGATAAATTGCAGGAATATTTACCGGGAGATTTAGACTATTGTTTTTTCTCGGATTCCGGAAGTGTTGCAGTGGAAGTTTCCTTAAAAATGGCATTGCAGTACAACACAAATCAGGGCAGAAAACGTCCGCTTGTACTGGCATTAGAGCATGCGTACCATGGGGATACATTTAAGGCAATGGAAGTAGGGGATGATGAGGATTATCATTTTGCGTTTGAGGAAAAAACAGGAGTGGTTCACATTCCGACAGAAATACCGGCATTAGAGGAGGCATTTGAAAAATATCATGACAGGTTAAACTGCTTTATCGTGGAACCGTTGCTGCAGGGAGCTGGCGGGATGCGTATGTATGATATTTCTTTTCTGAAACGCGCACGGGAATTGTGTGATCAGTATGACGTGCTTTTGATCTTTGACGAAGTTGCAACGGGATTTGGAAGAACCGGCAACCGTTTTGTTGCAGATCTGGTGCTGCCGGATATTTTAGTGCTTGGAAAAGCATTGACCGGAGGTTATATCGGACATGCGGTAACAGTGGCAAACCATAAGGTATTTGATGCATTTTACAGTGATAATGACCGCCATGCGCTGATGCATGGACCGACTTTTATGGGAAATGCGCTTGCCTGTGCCGTAGCTCTGAAAGGAATTGAGATCTTTGAGCGGGAAAATTATATGGGAAAAATCAAACACATTGAAGAAATCTCACATCGTGAGATGGACGGATTTACCGATCAAAGAATCAAAGAAGTGCGTGTGATGGGTGGCTGTACCTGTGTGGAAGTATATGATAGTGCGACACTGGAAGGATTCCAGCAGTTTGCATACGAGAGAGGCGTTTTTTGCCGTCCGTTCTTAAAATATATGTATTCCATGGTTCCCTATATTATAGAGGAAGACGAACTTGTGCAGATTTTTGATGTGATGAAAGAATGGTTTCGCAGAGGTTAAAGCAGGGACTTGACATTAGACAGACAACTGTTAACATAGGATTAACAAAACTGTTATTGCAGACATATCACAATTACAGTGATTTAAGGCAAAAATTCTGTATGAAAAAGGAGAGAGGACTATGTTAACAGCGCTGTTTATTATTTTGATGTTTGCTGTGTTTGGTAAAATGATCATATTTGCATTTAAAGCATCCTGGGGGATTTTAAAAGTTTTACTTACGATCATTATCTTCCCATTGTTTCTGATCGGGTTATTTTTCTCAGGACTGGTTTATATTGCACTGATACTGCTTTTGATCGCAGGAATCGTGTCGGTGGTTAAATCTTTGACATAAAAGCTACAGCAGTGGATGTCCGGCACGCGCCAATAGACGTTCATAGCGCCTGTCGACCTCTGCCTGGATCTGGTCTGCAACTGGTTTATATTCTTCGGTGGCGAGATGTTTTGTACGCCCCATCATGGAAAACCATTCCGTGACGGGGATTTTTTTATGCGCTTTCTGTGGGTCATAGCTCAGTGATGTGATGCCGCGTTCAATTTCATAGAGCGGAAAATAACAGCAGTCTACGGCGGCAGCAATAACTTTTCGTTCTGTGTCGGGGCGGTCATTCCAGTTTAGTGGGCAGGCGGAAAGCGCTTTTACATAGGCAGTGCCAGATTCCCTTGCGTAGGCAGCGGCTTTTGCAGCTTTTTTGATAAAATCATTCGGGTTCGACTCTGCAACGGTTGCCACATAGGGCAGGTGGGTTGCAGCCATGATCTCCGGCATGTCTTTGTGAAAAAAAGTTTTTCCAAATTGTGTTTTTCCGAGATGGGAGGTGGAACTTTTTGCACCCATCGGGGTAGAGTAGGAGAGCTGGTAGCCGGTATTCATATATCCGCCGTTGTCATATTCAAACATGAGCAGATGATGACCGCGCAGCGCAGTCCCAAGCGCGGAACCCATGCCGATATCCATGCCGCCGTCACCGCTTGCCATGATAAAGGTGATTTCACCTTTAGGGTATTCGCCGCGTTTTTGCCGTTCTTCAAACACTTCCACCAGTCCGCTTAGAGTTGCAGCTCCATTTTGAAACAGGTTGTGGATATACGGAATGCGGAAAGCTGTTTTAGGATATGCAGTGGTTGTCACCATGCCGCATCCGGTCTGGAAGAGAAAGACCACATTTCCCTCGATGCCTTTTAACAGAAGGTTTAAGTTTACCGGGATGCCGCATCCGGGGCAGGTTCCGATTCCGGGGGCGATACGTTTTGGCATGGCGGTGGCATCTTTGATGAGTCCGCCTTTTACGATCATTTTTCCGGTTTCGGGATCAAAAGTGCAGGCTGTGACACCCGGAGACTGGCGTTCTTTTGTGAGCGGCGCAAAATATTGTGGCTGTGGATTTCCTGTCTTGCCCGGTGTAATACCGTAATAATCAAAAGATTTGGCGTCAGAAGAAAGTCCTTCACGAAACAGTGAAACCGCATCTTCTACAAAAAAGTCCTTACCGCCAAGACCGTAAATACGTGTCAGTACGCGGATCGGATGCGCAGAGTCCGTGGTATCCTGCAGTGCGGCGCGCAGCTCTAAGGACATATTTCCGCCGCCGGCTCCGTAGCTGTCCTGGCGGTCTGCGGCAACGATCGTCTGCGCATGCATACAGAGTTTACGCAGTTCATCCGCTGGAAATGGGCGGAGTACATTTAAGGTAATAACGCCGGCGCGGATGCCTTCTTTACGCAGTGTATCGGCGGCAACGGTTGCAGTGTGAAAAGAAGAGCCAAGCAGAAAAAGGATAATATCTGCATCTTCATACCTGTATCCGCGGCAAAAAGTATACATTCTGCCGGAGAGGGAGGCAAACTCATCAAACAGTACCGGGAGTTTTTTTCTTGTTTCTTCCATGGCAAGGGAAAGCTGGTATTTATTGTTGATGATATCCGGTTCATTCATATAAGAGCCGACAGAGATCGGATGATTCAGGTCAAGTACACTGAAAAAATGATTTTCACCGGTTGAGTCATTTCCTGCAAAAGAAGAAATATCCGGATTGTCGCAGGAAAGTTTTTTACCGATAAAATTCTGTACGGTCTCATCCTCGGAAAAAACCATACATTTCTGTTTCTGATGGCTGGTAAAGAAACCATCAAAGGCAACGGCAACCGGCAAATTTACTTTTTCAGCCAGTTTTAAGGCAATCAGGTTGAAGTCATAGACCATCTGCGGCTCATCTGCAAATAAAATGATCCATCCGGTATTGAGCAGATACATGATGTCGCTGTGGTCCCCTTTGATGCATAGAGGACCAGACACAGTACGGCAGGCTACGTTCATGACCATTGGCATGCGTGTCCCGGACTGTACCGGAAACTGCTCTAAGGCGTAGAGCAGACCGTTGGCGCTTGTGGCATTAAATACACGCCCGCCGCCGGCAGAGGCACCATAACAGATACCTGCGGCACTGTGTTCTCCTTCAGCGGCGATCAGGCGGATATCATGTTCTCCTCTTGCGCCGGACAGGTCAAGATTTTCCGCAATCTGTGTGGAGGGCGTGATCGGATAATAACCCACAATATGATAATTGATCTGTTTTGCAGCGTAGGCGGCAAGTTCATTTCCACTTTCATAGAGTTCGCGCTGCGCAGCAGTTTTCTTTACGAAAGTCTGCGATTTTTGTTGTGGCTGTTGATCTGAAATTAGAAAAGCCTGTGTTGTTGATTGCTGCTGATCCGACATTATACGATACCTCCGTCAATACGTTTTTCATCAAGATAAGAATCACTGGTGATCCAGGAGTTTGCACCTGTCTTCTGATACTGGATGCCTGCAGGCAGCAGATCCTGATCCGGCATAGAATATGGTTTTTCCGGGTAATCTTTTTCAAGTGCCTTTACGAGGGCATGTGTCGGACAGACATCGACACAGCGCAGACATCCTTTGCAGTGCCGGTAATCAAGCCCCTTGTTTACCATGGATTTTTTTCCTTTATAAGTGCCAGGAGCAAACTGAAATACCATATCCGGGCAGGTGGAGTCACACAGTCCGCAGTTGATACAACGTTCCTGCAGAAAGAGAGGAATATAACCTTCACGGGACGGGGAGAGATCGTTTGATACGGTGCTTCCGGGACGCGTATTGATCCCGCCGATCGGAGCATTTTTATATCCCCAGACATAGGTCTCTTTTGCGAGAGCAGAGGAGGCTGGGGAGTCTAAGGTCATGTCAGAGGCGTGTTTGGATCTATGGGAAAGTTTTTGTTCGGAAGTTTTTTCATACCCCATTTTTAAACCAAGCAGGTTTGCTTCGATCAGAGCCGGATATTTTTTCCCAACCGTATTTTTGCAGAGTGATTCGACAGATTCCATCGGGATAAAGGGACAGGCTCTGGCGATTGCCCCGAGCATGACCATGTTGATGCGGGATCTGGATTTCATGGCGATAGAGAGTGCGTCCAGACAATATAGTGTTCCAATAGAAATATTGTATTTTTCTGCCGCTTCATCGCATGACAAAGGTGTATTTAGAACAATTTTTGTGTCGGCGGAAATTCCGTCTAATACCGGATAAGTACCGATCAGTCCTTCGTGGAAAATGCCAAGTACATGCGGTCTTAAGACAGGACTGTTGATGCGAAGCGGGGTGGAAGCAGGACTCCAGCGGATATAGGATTTTACCGGCGAACCGCGTTTTTCGGAACCGTAGCTGGAAAAACTCAAGGAGTTTAAGGAAAGGTATAAGGCACCGAGTTCGCCGAGCATTTTTCCACAGAGATTTGCGCCGAGACCGCCGATACTCTCTAACCGTATTTCAAAATAACCGTATTCATTTGTGACAGGGAGTGTTACAGCTGGGTACATAAGATCCTCCATTTTTGTCCGGTTTTGTGACATGTAAATTTGCATGCACAGCAGTCATTAGGTAAAATATCAATGATGCTTATAGTGTGCACGGAATGCAGGAAATTATGTATGCCTTTTATTTAAGCCTGGTATCTTTACATTCGGGGGGAAAGTGATTAGAATAGACAGGTAAGTTTTATGGGTGGTGTTATATATGAAAGAAAAAATCATAGCATTTGTAAAAAAAGAAACAGTGCTGACCGTTGCAGCAATTTTAGCGGTAATATCCGCTTTTTTTGTGCATCCGGATCAGCAGTATGTGAATTATATTGATTTTCGTGTACTGGGAATATTGCTTTCACTGATGATCATTATGGCGGGGGTACAGAATAACGGGATTTTTGATGAAATCGGGCGGAGGCTTTTAGCGCATACGAAAAATACAGCCCAGCTGGCATTTGTGCTTGTTTTTTTGTGTTTTTTTTCCAGTATGGTCATTACAAATGATGTTGCGCTTCTGACGTTTGTTCCGTTTGCACTTCTGACTTTGCAAAAATGCGGTCAGGAGCGTCTTATGGTTCCGGTCATCGTACTTCAGACGATAGCAGCAAATCTTGGCAGTATGCTGACACCGATCGGAAATCCACAGAATCTGTATCTTTATAATCTCTCCGGAATGAATGTCGGGGAATTTATCGTATTTATGCTTCCATATACCGTTATTTCCGGTGTACTGCTTGCACTGACTATTTTTGTTTTAAGTGCGAGAAAAAGGAAGATCAGACTGACCGACTGCCATTTTTCGGAAGAGAAAAAGGAAATGAACAAAAAGCTGACGGTCATGTATGTGGTTTTATTTGTGATGGCACTTCTTGTTGTGGCAAGAATTCTGCCATATTATATTTTGCTTGCGGCAGTGGTTTTAGCGGTATTTCTGGCAGATAGAAAGGTGCTTGCACAGGTGGACTATTGTCTGATCGTTACCTTTATCGCTTTCTTTATTTTTACCGGAAATATCGGACGGCTGCCGGTGTTTCAGAAAACATTGCAGACATTGGTAAATGGAAGGGAGCTTTTCGTTGGACTTGTGGCAAGCCAGGTGATCAGTAATGTCCCGGCGGCATTGTTGTTATCTGGATTTTCAAGTGATTTAAAGCAGCTTTTACTGGGCGTGAATTTAGGAGGGCTTGGTACACTGATCGCTTCCATGGCGAGTCTGATCTCCTATAAGATCTATGCACATAATTATAACCGAACAAAGGGGTATTATCTGTTGTGGTTTCATCTGGCAAATATCATATTCCTTGCTGTGCTTGTGCTGCCCGCACTGGTAATGAGGTGAAGCAGAAATGAGGATTAAAATGCGGGAAAAACAGTTAGATAAAGAAAGTATGAAAGGAACCATTTATGTGCTGCTCTCTGCAGTATGTTTCAGTACAGGAGGCGTTCTGATAAAGTCGATTCCGTGGAGTTCCATTACGATCCAGGGAATCCGCAGTATTTTTTCATTTATGCTGATCGCCTCTTATATGGTGATCACAAAACGAAAATTTGTATGGAATAAGACGGTACTGTTTGGTGCTGTCTGCAATACAGTTATGGCACTGACATTTGTCTCCGCGACAAAGATGACAACGGCGGCAAATGCGATCGTGCTCCAATTTACAGAGCCGATCTTTGTGATCCTGCTGATGTGGATATTATATAAGAAGAAACCGAAAAAGGCGGCAGTGATCGCGTGCGCGGTCGTGTTCGCAGGGATATTGTGTTTCTTTTTAGATTCCTTAAGTGCCGGTGGAATGGCAGGAAATCTGCTTGCTGTATTTTCAGGATTTACCTATGCATTGGTTATGATGATGAAAGGTTTTCCTGGCGCTGATTTTGAGTCATCACTTTTAGCATCCCATGTTATGAGCCTCTGCATTGGACTGCCGTCGTTTTTAGGGGAGACCGATCATTCTGCGAAGGCATGGATCTGCATTATCCTTCTCGGTGTGATCCAGTTTGGATTATCCTACATCTTTTTATCGAGGGGCTTAGATTGTGTTTCACCGGTTACGGCATCCTTAACTTCTACATTAGAGCCGATCTTGAACCCGATTCTTGTTGCGATCTTTTGCGGAGAGACGATCGGACGCACGGCGTTTATCGGGGCTGCGCTCGTGATCGGGGCTGCGGCATGCTACAATGTTTATGAGGCGGCGCATAAGGATTAGAATCATCAGGAAAAAAGGAATCACAGGAAGAAATAAAGGCATGTTACAGAATCACAGAAATGTGGTTCTGTATTTTTTTACCCATTTTTTACATAATACTCCACACCCATTTTACAGTCACCGCTTAAGATAAGGAAAAAAGAGAAAAGCAAAAAAGCCGAGCAGAAGGAAAAACAGGCAGGATAAAAATTCTGGAAAAGAAAAACCATCAGAAAAAAGAAGAAACCGGCAGGAATGGAGTAAAAAATGGAAAGAACACTCGTGTGGGGACACCGTGGTGCGAGCGGATATGCACCGGAAAATACAATGACAGCTTTTGAGAAAGCGGTGGAGCTTGGCGCAGACGGGATCGAGCTGGATGTGCAGCTTACGAAAGACGGAGAACTTGTTGTCATCCACGATGAAACGATTGACCGTGTGAGCGGTGGAAGCGGCTGGGTAAAAGATTTTACTTATGCGAAGTTGATAAAGCATAATTTCAACCGCACGCATCCGGAATATGAGCATGCACAGATTCCCACATTAGAGGAAGTATATGCGTTGATAAAGCCAACAGATCTGACAATTAATGTGGAAATCAAGACAGGTGTTGTATTTTATCCGGAAATTGAGGAGCGGGTATTAGACCTCACAGAGCGTATGGGACTGACGGAACGTGTGATTTTTTCTTCATTTAATCATTATTCCATACAAAAAATCAAGGAGATTAATCCACAGGCGAAGACCGGAATGCTTTATGAAGACGGGATTGTCAATCCGGTCAGTTATGCATCTTATGTGGTAGGCGCAGATGCACTGCATCCGGCACTTTATAATATTCAGTATGAAGGATTTATGGAAGAGTGCAGGAGGCAGAAAAAGAAAGTCCATGTATGGACTGTAAATGAGGAAAAATATATGCGGCTTGTCTGTGCGGCACGTGCCGATGCAATGATCACAAATTACCCGGACCGTGGCAAAAAAATTGCGGAAGAGTACAGTGATGGGAAATTGACACCGGAGCTGGTGAAATTGTTGAAGCATAAAGAAATGGCGGCGTTATGAATGCGGCAGGCAGTCTGTATTTTGCAGACGAAGGATACCGGAACTGGCAAAAAAATCTGGTGGAACCATATTTAAAGCAATATCGGAAATATGGCTGCTTTCACAGTTATGACGGGGCAGTCATTTTTTATCAGCAGTATCTTAATGCAGATGCAGACACCTGTATTGTGATCTCACACGGATTCAGCGAGTTTTCGGAAAAATATAACGAGGTTATTTATTATTTCTTACAGCAGGGCTGTTCTGTTTATATCTTAGAACATCGTGGGCATGGTTATTCAGAACGTGAAGTCTCAGATGCACAGAAAGTATATATCCGCAATTTTGAAGATTATGTAAAAGACTTAGACTGCTTTATGAAGAAAATGAATTACCGGATGGAGCAGCACAGGATTCTTTTTGCACATTCTATGGGTGGTGCGATCGCAGCGCGGTATGTTGAGGAACATCCGAAAGTATTTGAACGAGCAATCCTTTCCTCACCGATGTTTCGGATGCAGACTGGAAAATATCCGTGGTGGGTAGCAAAAATGACGGCAGCTTTTTATGTGAAAACAAAAAGAGGTGATCGTTATGCTGCAGGACAGAGCGGATTTTCCGGCAGACCGGATTTTGAGCATAGCAGCTGCATTTCAAGAGAACGCTATTACTATATTTTTGGACAAAGACTGGAAAATTCCAGGTACCAGACGAATGGAGGTACATATGGATGGCTTCTGGCATCGATGAAGGCAACAGAGGTACTGATGCAAAAAAAGAGTTTAGAGCGCATTAAGATCCCTGTTTTGATCTTTATAGCAGGAAACGATCATATGGTAGATAATCGTGCGATCGCAGTTTTTGCAAATCATGTGGATACAGCTTCATTGGTCTGTATGCCGGCATCCAAACATGAAATTTTTAATGCAGATTATAAAACAAGATGCAGATATTATCATGAAATTTTTGATTTTATCATGAAGAATCGAGGTTAGTGAAAATGAAACAGAAATTGAATAAACTTGAAAAATACTGGGTAATGTACGATGTAGGCAACTCTGCCTTTGCGCTTTTAGTGTCTACGATCATACCAATTTATTTTAAAAATATGGCAACTGAAAATGGCGTATCAGCTGCGGACTCTACCGCATATTTAAGCTATGCAATCTCTATTTCTACTTTGATCGTGGCAATATTAGGGCCGGTGCTCGGAACGGTTGCAGATGGAAAGAACCGGAAAAAACCTTTATTTACGCTGTTTATGCTGATCGGTGTTCTTGGGTGTGCCGCACTTGCACTTCCGAAAAGTGCCATTTTATTTCTGGTTGTATTTGTGATCACCAAAGTCGGATTTTCCGGCAGTCTCATCTTTTATGATTCCATGCTCGTGGATGTGACGACAGATGAGCGCATGGATGATGTATCCTCGCAGGGATATGCATGGGGATATATCGGAAGCTGTGTGCCGTTTATGAGCTCTGGCTTGATGCGGCGTGGAAATTCTGGATGATGGCAACATTTGTCGGAGTATTTCAGGGAGCGATCCAGGCATTATCGCGTTCTTATTATGCGAGGATCATACCGAAAGAAAAATCCAGTGAATATTTTGGAATTTTTGATATTTTTGGAAAGGGAGCATCTTTTATGGGAACGATGCTCATGGGAATCTCCACGCAGATTTTTCATACTTCAAAAGCCGGTGTTATCGTGATCGCAGCAATGTTTGTGATCGGGTTTGTCGTTTTTAAGCTTCAGGCAAATGCGATGCAGCACAAAGAAAAGGATTTTGCACAGAAAAATGTACGGGATGAGTTCGAAGCAGAAGATCAAAATGATTATTATGAAGACGAAGATGATTACGAAATAGGAGATATGGATTTTGCCGAAGAAAGATTCTAAAAAACAGAAAAAACGCATAGGAATAAAAGAGAATTTAGCGGGAGCAGATACCTTGCTCATGGAAAAACAATTAAAAGAACAGATTGAAGCACCTATGGTACGGATTTCTTATACATATGCGATGGATGTGGTGCAGGCAAAATTAAAAATGATCAATGCGGACCTGACAGAGCAATTTGGCCGTCAGGTTATTCGTACTATGACGGGACGGATCAAGCAGACAGACAGTATTGTGAAAAAACTGATGCGGAAGGGAAGAGAGGTAACGTTTCAGGCAGCGGTAGATACTTTAAACGATATTGCCGGAATCCGTGTCGTCTGTTTTTTCTGTGATGATATTTACCGCGTGGCGGATTATATAAAGAAACAGAAGGACATTAAACTGCTCAAAGAGAAGGATTATGTAAAAAATCCCAAAAAAAGCGGTTATCAGAGCATCCATCTGATCGTGGGTGTTCCTGTTACTTATCTGGAAAAAACAACAGAGGTGCGGGTGGAGATACAGATCCGTTCGTTTGCCATGGACTACTGGGCAGAACTGGATAACCAGATGTGCTACAAGAAAAATGCAGGACAGATTGAAAATGTGGAGCAGGCAACAAAAAATTATTCTGATGTGATCGCAAAAGTAGATAACCAGATGTTAGAACTGCGCAGACAGATCGAGAAGATGTAAAAGTAAGCGAAACATTTACCATTATTTTACATACATTTTACTAAACCTCTCTCATGTATTTTACATAAGTGCTTTAAAGTAAAAACTGTCAAAAGGAAATGAAAAGAAAACAGCAGGAAAGCAGACAACCTGCAAATTGAAAAAAGAGAGGATTAAAAAATGAAAAAGAAAGTAATGTGTATGTTATTAACAGGTATGATGGCAGCCAGTATGATCGCAGGTTGTGGTAACAGTGGAAATGCAAGTGCAAATGCAGGAGCAGATACAAATACAGATGCAAGCACAGACGCATCAGGCGCTGCAGATAATTCCACAGATCAGTCAGCAGATGTCACACCAGATACGACAGCAGCAAGTGCGGCAGCAGAATCCGGAGATTTTGACAACAGTGAGTACATCAACGTTGTATCCCGTGAGGATGGTTCCGGTACAAGAGGCGCTTTCATCGAGCTGTTCGGTGTAGAAGAGAAAAACGATGCCGGTGAGAAAATCGATAATACAACAGATGAAGCGATCATTACAAACAGTACGGATGTTATGTTAACAACTGTTGCAGGTGATGAATACTCGATCGGATATGTATCACTTGGTTCCTTAAATGACAGTGTAAAAGCAGTTTCCATCGATGGAGCAGAAGCTACCGTAGATAATATTAAGAGCGGGAATTACACGATCGCAAGACCGTTTAATATTGCAACAAAAGGAACACCAAGTGATGTAGCACAGGATTTTATCAACTTCATCATGAGCGCAGACGGACAGGCAGTTATTTCTGATAACAAATACATCCCGGTAGATGACGGTGCAGCAGCATTTGAGTCAAACGGCGCAAGTGGAAAAATCGTTGTAGCAGGATCTTCTTCCGTAACACCTGTTATGGAAAAATTAAAAGAGGCATATGCTGCAGTCAACAGCGGTGCAGAGATCGAGATCCAGGAGAGTGATTCCACCACAGGTATGACAGCAGCTATGGATGGAACCTGTGATATTGGTATGGCTTCCCGTGAATTAAAAGATTCTGAGACAGAGGGTGGCTTAACAGCAACCGTGATCGCTATGGATGGTATTGCAGTGATCGTAAACAATGACAACCCGACTGCAGATCTTTCCAAAGATACTGTAAAAGGCATCTATACAGGCGAGATCACATCCTGGGATGGCGTTACAGAGTAATACAGACAGATACAAACAACATATTTCATAGAATTCCTTATTATAAAACATCAGGTAAAGACCGGGAGAGACAGATACTCTGCCGGTCTTTGCATAAATAATGTACACGACTTTTGATCAGTTTGGAGATAACAATGAATCATATCAAAGAAAAAGTAATGGAAGGCGTTTTCCTCTTTACGGCAGTCATATCCATTATCGCGGTAGCCTTAATCTGTGTGTTCTTGTTTGCAAACGGATTTCCGGCAATGCAGAAAATCGGCGTATGGCAGTTCTTGTCGGGAAAAGTGTGGAAACCGACGAATAACATATTCGGAATCTTTCCGATGATCTTAGGAAGTATTTATGTAACCGGAGGAGCTCTCCTGATCGGTGTTCCGATCGGAATTCTGATGTCGATCTTTATGGCACGTTTCTGTCCGGAAAAACTGTACCGGATATTAAAACCGATCGTGGATCTCTTAGCAGGTATTCCTTCGATCGTATACGGATTTTTCGGTCTGGTTGTGTTAGTTCCATTTATCAGAGAGCATTTTAAAGGAAATGGAAACAGTATCTTAACAGCGTCGATCCTGCTTGGAATTATGATCCTGCCGACAATCATAGGTGTATCAGAATCAGCGATCCGTGCCGTGGAAAACAGCTATTATGAAGGAGCACTTGCACTTGGTGCAACACATGAGAGAAGTGTTTTTACTGTAATCGTTCCAGCAGCAAAATCCGGTATTATGGCAGCGGTCGTGCTCGGTGTCGGACGTGCGATTGGTGAGACAATGGCGGTTATGATGGTTGCAGGAAACCAGGCAAGGGTGCCATCGAGTATTTTTAAAGGAGTCCGTACCTTAACGGCAAATATTGTAATGGAAATGGGATACGCAACGGATCTTCACCGGGAAGCATTGATCGCAACCGGTGTGGTACTGTTTGTGTTTATCCTCATCATCAATGTCTCTTTCTCTATTTTAAAGAGACGTACAAAGGATAATTAGAAAGGGCGGAATCAGATGGAAAAACATATGGAATCTGAGATTGCTGCGATCAATCAGCAGTCTTTGAAAGACAAGATCAAATCATATATGAAACATCCGGGTTCATTCATATTGCTGCTTTTAGTGCTGATAGCAGCAGTGCTGACCGTAGGCGTTTTAGTGTTTCTGGTGGGGTATATTTTAATCCGCGGTATCCCGTACTTAAAACCATCGCTGTTTGCATGGACATATAACTCAGATAACGTGTCAATGCTTCCGGCAATGATCAATACACTGTTTATGACAGTGCTGGCACTTTTGTTATCCGTGCCGTTTGGCGTAGGTGCAGCGATCTACCTTGTAGAATATGCAAAAAAAGGAAATAAGCTGGTTGGGATCATTCGTGTTACGGCAGAGACGCTGTCCGGTATTCCGTCTATCATTTATGGACTGTTTGGTATGCTGTTTTTTGTGACTGCATTAAAGTGGGGGTATTCGATGATGGCAGGTGCTGCAACACTCGCGATCATGGTACTCCCGGTCATCATGAGAACGACGGAGGAAGCACTTTTGTGTGTCCCTGATTCATTTCGCGAAGGAAGTTTCGGACTCGGCGCAGGAAAACTGCGTACCATATTTAAGATCGTACTACCAAGTGCAATTCCGGGTATTTTATCCGGCATCATCTTAGCAATCGGACGAATCGTAGGAGAGACGGCGGCACTTATTTATACATCAGGCACAGTTGCAAATCTTGCGGGATTTTTCGATTCCGGACGTACTTTAGCGATTCACATGTACTCGTTATCGCGTGAGGGTATGCATACAAATGAGGCATATGCGACAGCAGTTGTACTTCTTGTCGTGGTACTAATCATCAACGGGGTATCTTCCCTGATCGCAAAGAAGTTTGAAGCACCGAAGCAGTGATGTGAAAAAGATTTGCAGGCAAAAATAGAGGAGAAAACATGTCAGAAAAATTTAAAATTTCAAACCTTGATTTATATTATGGTGATTTTCATGCATTAAAAGATATCAATATGTCGATCGGCTCGAATGAAATTACCGCTTTTATCGGACCGAGCGGCTGCGGAAAATCCACCTTTTTAAAAAGTTTAAACAGAATGAATGATTTAGTGGAAGGATGTAAGATCACCGGAAGCGTCCTTTTGGATGGAGAAGATATTTACAATGGCATGGACGTCAATCTTTTAAGAAGGCGTGTCGGGATGGTATTCCAGAAACCAAATCCGTTTCCAATGAGCATTTATGACAATATTGCCTATGGACCGAGAACACACGGTATCCGTTCCAAGGCAAAATTAGACGAGATTGTGGAAAAATCCCTGCGGGATGCAGCAATCTGGGATGAAGTCAAAGACAGACTGAAAAAAAGTGCACTTGGTATGTCCGGTGGACAGCAGCAGAGACTCTGTATTGCAAGGGCACTTGCAGTCAATCCGGAAGTTATCTTAATGGATGAGCCGACTTCTGCGCTTGATCCTATTTCAACATCAAAGATCGAGGATCTTGTCATTGAACTGAAAAAACAGTATACGATCATTATGGTAACGCATAACATGCAGCAGGCAGTCCGTGTATCGGATAAGACGGTATTTTTCCTTTTAGGAGAAGTCATTGAAGCTGGTGATACAGAGCGGTTATTCTCAGTTCCGCAGGATAAGAGAACAGAGGATTACATTACCGGACGTTTTGGATGATACCTCAGGTTTCATTGCTTATAACATACAAAAAGCGTAAGAAAATGCACATTAACATATTACAGTGAAAAGAAAGAAGGAAGTGGAAAATCATGAGAAACAGGTTTGACAGACAGCTTCAGACATTGAATGACGAATTAATAGAAATGGGAGGCTTGATCGAGCAGGCAATCGAGATGGCATGTTCTGCACTTGTGAAACAGGATGTGGAAAAAGCGGAAAAAGCGATCAGCTTTGATGAGGAGATCGATCATCAGGAGCGGGATATTGAAAGTCTTTGTATGAAATTATTACTGCAGCAGCAGCCGGTAGCAAAAGATCTGCGCCTGATCTCTGCAGCACTTAAAATGATCACAGATATGGAGCGTATCGGAGATCATGCATCCGATATTTCGGAGATGACGATCTTAATGGCAGATGCATCCTATGAAACCGGTGATCCGATCAATCTTGACCTTATCAAGGCAATGGCAAAAGAGACAACAAATATGGTGATCAAGAGTGTGGATGCATTCGTGCAGAAAGACATGGATTTAGCACACTGGGTCATCAAAGAAGATGATGTGGTGGATGATCTGTTCAACCAGTTCAAACAGCAGCTTATCAAAAAGATCAATGAAAATGTAAAAAATGGTGAACAGGCAACGGATATGCTGATGGTTGCAAAATATTTTGAGCGTATCGGAGACCATGCGACCAATATTGCGGAGTGGGTAATCTATTCCATTACCGGGCAGCATGAAAATTAAAAATAGACAAAAATAAATGGTTTCTTAAAGATTTTACATAGATTTTACATAAAGTTGACGGCGAATTTACATACTCCTTTTTATGCTAATTGCAAAATGACGAAAAATGCTGTATAAATAAATTATATGTCAAAAAAACGTAAAGAATAAGAAAAGCGGCATACAAAAGGAGATTGAGATGGATATTTTTGGAGTACTGACCCTCATTGGCGGATTGGCACTGTTCCTGTACGGAATGAATGTAATGGGTGCCGGACTGGAGAAGATGTCAGGAGGTAAATTAGAGAAGATCTTAGAGACTCTGACATCAAACCCGATCAAGGCAGTGTTGCTTGGTGCAGGTGTAACGGCAGTGATCCAGTCGTCATCGGCGACGACGGTTATGGTGGTTGGTTTTGTAAATTCCGGTATTATGAAGCTGTCACAGGCAGTCGGCATCATTATGGGTGCAAATATCGGAACAACGGTAACGTCATGGCTTTTGAGCTTAAGTGGACTGCAGGGGGATAACTTTTTTATCCAGATGTTAAAACCATCCTCCTTCTCACCGATCCTTGCAATGATCGGTATCATACTTTGTATGTCGAAAAAGAGCGACAAGAAAAAAGATATCGGTGAGATCTTACTTGGATTTGCAGTATTAATGTACGGTATGGAGAGCATGAGCGGGGCGGTAGAACCGCTTGCAGATGTGCCGGAATTTACGAATATCTTAACGATGTTCCATAATCCGTTCCTTGGTGTATTAGCAGGAGCTGTACTTACTGCGATCATCCAGAGTTCCTCTGCATCGGTCGGAATTTTACAGGCACTGTCTGTAACAGGAGCATTTACCTATGGTTCTGTGATCCCGATCATTATGGGACAGAATATCGGTACCTGTGTGACGGCGATGATCTCAGCGGTTGGCGCAAACAGAGGTGCAAAGAGAACGGCATTCGTGCATCTTTATTTTAATGTGATCGGTACGATCCTGTTTCTGGTATTGTTTTATACAGGCAATGCGCTGATCGGATTTGAATTTACAAATGAAGTCGTTGGAGCAGCGGGAATCGCAATGATCCACACCATATTTAATGTGTTCGCAACCCTGGTTTTACTTCCATTTACAAAGGGATTGGAGAAACTGGCATACTTAACGATCCCGAAAACTGCAGAGGAACAGAATCAGAAAGAGGATGTATTTGTGATCTTAGACGACCGTTTCTTAAACAGCCCTGCATTTGCGATTGAGCAGTGCCATTCTCTTGCCAATCAGATGGCAAAGATCACACACGAAGGATTTTTAGAGGCGATGACCGTACTGGATGAGTACTCCGAAGAAAAAATCGAGGATGTCATTGCAAAAGAAAACATCGTGGATACCTATGATGACAAACTTAGTGCATACTTAACCAGGTTAAGCAGCCAGAATTTATCTTACAAAGATAGTCTGAAGGTAACATCACTGCTTCACTGCCTGACAGATTTTGAGCGAATTTCCGACCATTCCATCAACGTGGTGGAAAATGCACAGCAGATGGTAAAAGAGGGAGCCGTATTTTCTAAGAAAGCAAAAGAAGAAATGCTGGTATACAGTGCGGCACTCCGCGATATCTTAGAGCGTACCACAAATGCGTTCGTGGAGGGGGATGAAGCACTGGCACGTACGGTAGAACCGTTAGAAGAAGTTATTGATGAGTTAAACAAGAAAGTAAAGAAAAACCATATGAAGCGTCTTAGAAAAGGGAAATGTACCATTGAGCTTGGTCTTGTATTGTCAGATCTTGCAATGAACTATGAGCGTGTTGCAGACCATTGTTCGAATATCGCGGTATATATGATGCAGTTAGAGGATACCCAGTTAGAGGAACACAGTTTTACCGAGCAGATGGATGCTGAGGAGAGTGCAGAGTTTACAAAACAGTTAAACGAGTTCGAGAAGATGTATCAGATTTAAGTGTGAAGGATTTTTAGCAATCGAATATTTGCATGGAACACAGTTGGTGTACAAAAAAGACGCTTGAAAATGGAGATTGAGGGAAAATATGGCAACAATCTATATAGTGGAAGACGATATTAATATTCGTGAAATTGAGCGGTATGCACTCAAAAACAGTGGCTATGAAGTGGAAGAATTTGAGGGCAGTGCACCATTTTTTAAGCGTCTGGAAAAAAATATTCCGTCACTGATCCTTTTAGATATCATGCTTCCGGGGGAGGACGGACTGGATATTTTAACAAAGATAAGGGCAGATAAGGCAACTGCAGAGGTTCCGGTCATCATGGTAACGGCAAAGACAAGTGAACTTGATAAAGTAAAAGGACTTGATCTTGGAGCGGATGATTATATCACAAAACCGTTTGGTGTGATGGAGCTGATCTCCCGTGTGAAGGCAATGCTTAGAAGAACAAGCCGCGTGCATGAAGATTCACAGCTGATTCATGAAGATATTCTTATGGATATGGATAAACATGCTGTTACCGTTGCAGGGCAGACGTGTGAACTGACGTTTAAAGAGTTTGAATTACTGAAGTACCTGATGCTCAATCAGGGAATCGTTTTATCAAGAGATAAGATCATGGATCAGGTATGGGGCTTCGAGTATGAGGGTGAGAGCCGTACCGTTGATATGCATATCAAAACACTGCGGCAGAAACTTGGTGCAGCGGGAAGCTGTATCAAGACCGTGCGGAATGTGGGGTACATGATAGAATGAAGAAAAAGATCAATACCGGGTTTATGTTGATTGCGGCAATCGCCATTGTGGTGACTGCCGTTTGTTCTATGTTTCTGTTTTATCAGATTTTAGAAGAACAGATATTTGATGATCTAAAGGCAAATGCACATGTTGTTTCAGTGATAAGTCCGGATCAGTTATCGAAAGATATCACTTATTCTTTGGAAACCGATGGACTGCGCATTACATGCGTGGATGAAAATGGTGATGTGGAATATGACAGCATGGAAGATGTATCTTCCATGGAAAATCATAAAGAACGTCCGGAGATCGCAGAAGCAATGAAAAATGGTGAGGGAAAATCAATCCGTGTCTCATCCACTTCGTCGAAGCATACTTTTTATTATGCACTCAGAAAAGAAGATGGAAGTGTTGTGCGTGTAGCAAAAGAGAGCGGAAGCATTTATCATCTGGTGTCTACGATGTCGGGGCTGATCTTGGCGGTTGGACTGATGGTATTTCTGATGTGTGTATTTTATTCATACCGCCTGACGCGGAGACTGATGGCACCGATCGAGAAGATGGCAGACAATATCGTTCTCGTGGATGAGACAGAAGTTTATGAGGAAATGCAGCCATTTATTTCCATGATCAAAAAGCAGCATATGGATATCTTAAACCATGCGCAGATGCGGCAGGAGTTTACAGCCAATGTCTCACATGAATTAAAAACGCCGCTGACAGCTATCTCCGGATATGCAGAACTGATCGCAAGCGGAATGACAGGCGGTGAGGATACCGTGCATTTTGCAAATGAGATCCATAGGAGCGCGGAGCGGCTGCAGTCGCTGATCAATGATATTATTAAGTTGTCAGAATTAGATGACAGTGATTTAAAACTTGAATTTGAGACGGTTGATCTGCATGAGCTTGGAGAGCAGTGCGTCAGCTCCATGCAGATGCAGGCAGAGAAAAACGAGGTGACATTGCAATTAGAGGGGACGTCTGTTCCGATGAGCGGGAATAAGACACTGCTTGAGGAACTGTTGTTTAACCTTTGCAGTAATGCGGTGCGCTACAACAAAAAAGGCGGCAGTGTCACGATCGTGACTGCCATCGAAAATACAAGACCGGTACTGATCGTAAAAGATACCGGTATCGGAATCCCAAAAGAACAGCAGGAACGTGTATTTGAGCGTTTCTACCGTGTTGATAAAAGCCGTTCGAAATCTACCGGCGGTACAGGTCTTGGACTTGCCATCGTAAAACACATTGTTGCCCAGCATGATGCACAGATTTCAATGACGAGTGAAGTCGGTGTGGGAACAGAGATCAAAGTTGTGTTTTAGAAGCAGTTTTTAGTAAAAAAATCTAACCGAATCCTCAAATTTATGCTACAATAAAAAGATGCAAGAAATATACGATTGAGGAGCAAAGCAGACATGTTTTCCATATCAGACATTAAACAGGAAGCATATCCGGCAGCATACCGCCGGGGAAAGGAATTGTATGAGCAGGGACTTGTACAGGAATTTTCCTATGATGTATACACGGAAGATGGCGTTCCAAAGGCAGAATTAACTGGAAAAGTAAAAGGACAAGTCGAGGATCATTATGATGTCCGGCTTGTGATAGATGAAGAATATGCGGAAGTTTCAGAGAGCCGCTGCAACTGTGAGGCATTCTGTAACTATGAGGGCATCTGCAAACACTGCGTTGCCATTGCACTCGCTTATGTGAACCGCAGACAGGCAAAAGATATTTTGAATGCAAAACTTGGCATCACTCCTGAGAAGGAGACAAAGCCTTATGCGGAAAAAGAGTTAAAGACAGATATATCGCTGAAAAATCTGTTAAACCGTTATTCCATGCGTGCAGGTTCTACTTATCTTCTACCGGAAAATATTTACGGTAAGGTGGAGTTAGAGCCATACTTTAAAATGGAATACAGTTACGCGACAGTAGAATTTAAGATCGGAATGGAACAGAAATATGTTCTCAAAAATATTTCTGCATTTTTACATTCGATCAAAATTAACGAAAAAGTCCGTTATGGAAAAAAACTGGAATTTTATCATCATTTAGATGCATTTACGGAATCTGCAAAACGCATCATCACATTTATGGAACAGCAGGAAATGGACAAAAGGCGTCAGAGCCAGTTCCATGCGTATTATGCGTATACAGGCAGCTATGAGCGCACAATGGAGTTAGATGGTGTGGGAATCGACCGCTTTTTTGAGGCAGTTGGTGACATGCCGTTTGAGGCGGAGGTAGGATTTTTACCGGAGGATACCTATACGTTTTCACCGGAAGAGAAAAAGCCGAAACTGGTCATCCGTCAGGGTGGTTCCGGAATCTTTCTGCTGCTGGAAGATGATTCTGTGATCATAGGTGAAAAATATTTTTATTTTTATGATGCGGATATGATCTACCGCAGTCCTGCAGGAATGAAGGAGACAGTCGGGGAGTTTTTTGAATTTATGCACCGTCAGACCGGGGGACAGGCCTATATTGCTGCAGATGAGCTTGCCATGTTCTGCCGTGATCTTCTTCCATTGCTCAAGAAATATTTTAAGGTGGAGAAAGAGGCCGGATTTGATGAGAGCCTTTATGTGCCGCCAAAGCCGGAGTTTGAACTTTACTTAGACAGACAGGATATGAATACGGTAGGCGCGAAACTGATGGCTGTTTACGGGGATGATAAATATAATGTCCTTGAGAAGATCGCACCGGGGGAAGTGCGTGACCTTGCAGAGGAACTCCGCATCAAAAATCTTGTAGAACCGTATTTTAATGAATACGCCATGGCACAGACCGTGTTTGTGCTGTCACATAATGAGGAAATGCTTTACCAGCTTGTTTCAGGCGGTCTCAGAAGACTGGGCGAATTTATGACCATATATACGACGGAGAATTTCCGTAATTTAAAGGTTGTATCTTCACCGGCTGTTTCTGTGGGCATTTCGTTAAAGAGCGATCTTCTGGAATTAAAAATTCATTCCGATGAAATGTCACGGGAAGAACTTGCATATCTGCTTTCAAAATATGACCGGAAAAAGAAGTATATCCGTCTGAAAAACGGTGATTTTCTAAATATTGAAGAAGATGGACTGAGTACGTTAGCGGAAGTCAGCGAGGATCTGCGCCTGACAGAAACAAACCTGAAAAAAGGCACTGTAATTGTTCCAAAATACCGCGCAATGTATCTTGATGCGGCATTAAAGAACAATCAGCTTCTATCGATCGAGAAAAATAAAGAGTTCAAGGGCATGGTCCGCAATATGAAAACGATCGAGGACAGTGACTATGAAGTGCCGGAAACGTTAAATTCGATCATGAGAAGTTACCAGAAGAATGGTTTCCTGTGGTTAAAGACACTCCGTGAAAATGGATTTGGCGGTATTTTAGCGGATGATATGGGACTTGGAAAGACGCTTCAGGTCATCAGTCTCCTGACAGCAGAACAGGAAGAGATGCAGTCCGGGGAAAAGGAGCTGCGGCGTTCGCTGATCGTGTGTCCGGCATCTTTGGTTTATAACTGGCAGAAGGAGATCTCGCGGTTTGCCCCGCAGTTGCAGACTGTCATAGTAGCCGGCAGTGTACCGGAGCGTGCATCGATCATAAGACACAGTAAAGAGGGCGAGATCCTTATTACCTCGTATGATCTGTTAAAGCGAGATGCAGAAGTGTACCAGAAATTTGTATTTGCGATCCAGGTCATTGATGAAGCCCAGTATATCAAGAATCCGTCCACCCAGGCGGCAAAAGGTGTGAAAAAGATCACTGCAGCATTCAAACTTGCATTGACCGGAACACCGATTGAAAACAGGCTCAGCGAGCTGTGGAGTATTTTTGATTATCTGATGCCGGGATTTTTATATACTTATCAGAAATTCCGGGAGGAAATTGAACTTCCGATCGCGGTAAATCAGGATGCAAACAAGATGGAACGCTTACAGCGCATGATCCGTCCGTTTATTTTAAGACGTCTGAAGGGAGATGTATTAAAAGACCTTCCGGAGAAGATCGAAGAAAATGTATTTGCAAGGTTAGATGGCGAGCAGATGCAGTTATATGATGCTTACGCGACCAGAATGAAACAGATGTTAAGTCAGCAGAACGACAAAGAATTTCAGAAAGGAAAGATGCAGATCCTTTCCGAACTTACAAAACTGCGTCAGCTCTGCTGTGATCCGGCTCTTTTGCTGGAAGATTATCAGGGAGAATCTGCAAAGACGGATATGTGTATGGAACTGATCGTAAATGCAGTCGGAGCAGGACACAAGATCCTTTTGTTCTCACAGTTTACATCCATGTTAGATCGTCTGACAGAGCGTCTGAAAAAGGAAGGTATTGATTATTATCTTCTGACCGGTTCTGTCAATAAAGAAAAACGTATGCAGATGGTAGATAGTTTTAATAATGATGATGTTCCGGTATTCTGTATCAGCTTAAAAGCAGGTGGAACCGGATTAAACCTTACCTCTGCGGACATCGTGATCCACTATGATCCATGGTGGAATGTTGCGGTACAGAACCAGGCGACAGACCGTGCACACCGTATCGGACAGAAGCACGTCGTGACAGTATACAAACTTGTGGCGGAGGGAACCATCGAGGAGAAGATCATCGATATCCAGGAGCGCAAAAAGAAACTTGCCGAGCAGGTACTTGAGGGCGAAGGAATGGATTCTGCAAGTTTCACCAAGGAAGAAATTCTTGAGTTGCTTGGCTGATAGGAGATAACCAGTAAAAAAAGCAGTAAGGGAAAAGAGAAAAACGGCAGGACATTTTAATGATTTGCTGCTGCCGGTGATCCTGGTATTGTGTGTTTTGCCATTTGTGGTGTATTTAGCGGAGTATGATACCGGATTTAGCCAGTATAACTGGAATTCAGATTACAGCATGATACCGGATTTTTATACCTGTTACCGGAGAAGTATTTTCCTTGTGGACGCATGGATTTTGTGCTGGTTTACATATACGAGAGCGGCGATCGTGGCACTGGTTGTGGTCGCGGCAGATATTTAAGCAGGGTGCTGGATCAGAAGAAAGATAACCGTTTAGAGTCAATCGTTACGTCCCAGGATGGCGTGACAATCACTTATGAAGGTAAATCTTACCGTTTCTTCAGCTTTTGGATAATGGACAATTACATTGATTGGAGCACTCTTTCTTGCGATACCACGCACCTCCCTCGGTATTTCAGTCTATGAGAGAGAAGTTATCCGCCGCAAATGCGGAACCCAGGAAGTCAGACAATGTGATGGCCACCTGAATGGTTGCCAGAAACTTGGCAGGCTCTCTTGTCAGACGGAACAGGCGTTTTGCTCGTTTATCTCCTTGACCCGCCATCCTTTCCAATTTTGTTTCGTTTATGGAAAGTACCGCAATCTCTGCACAAGCAAAAACTGCATTTAATGCAATCAATATAATCTGTAATAAAAACAATACTAACATTTTAACCTTTTTCTGCAATAACAATATACTATCTTCAAAAAAAGCAAAAGACACATCCCATGCATGGATTCCAATGCACGAGTCGTGTCTTAACTTCTATATCTGAACAAATAGATTTTGTAATTGCATCGGTTAGGGTCAGGACAACTGTCGCTTGTATCCATTTTGTGATTCCACCTTCTTTCCCACAATATAATATTTTTTATTATAGAATAGCTCTCTGGCTATGTCACCAATTGCTCCATCAACAAAGTGTAAGTAGAGATTTTTTAACTGTTTCTTAGCATTATTCCACTTTCTGCATCCTATATCCAACGCCAATATGAGTCTGGATGAATTGTGGAGCGCCAGGGGTTTTCTCCAGCTTTTTTCGCAGAGTTGCCATAAAAACACGCAGAGAACCAATGTCATTCTCCCAACTGCTTCCCCATGCATTTTGTAAAATAAAACGATGTGTCAATACCTTGCCTGTGTTTCGTGCAAGTAAACACAGCAGCTTGTATTCCGTTGCAGTCAGAGACAGCTCATCGTCACCCAGATAAGCACAACCCACAGAATAGTCAATTCGAAGTGGACCGTTTTGATAGACCGCCTGTTCATTGCTCACATTTTGCATCAGCGCAAGGCGGCGCTGGGTAACACGCAGACGTGCTAGTAATTCTTCAACAGAGAACGGTTTTGTTAAATAATCATCTGCACCAGCATCCAGTGCATCAATTTTATCATTATCCTCAGCTCTTGCGCTGATAACAATGATTGGAACGTTTGACCAGCTACGGACACGGCGTATTACTTCCACTCCATCAATATCTGGTAGTCCCAAATCCAGTAAAATTATGTCAGGATTATGAGAAGCTACTTCCATCACGGCTCCTTCACCGGTGCCTGATGCAATAAAGCGGTAATCATGTGCTCTTAATGTTGTAGTTATTAGATTGCGTACCGGAGCATCATCCTCCACAACGAGGATTTGAAAGTTATTCATGTATTATTACCTCCTCCAGCGGAAGGGTAAAACGGAACACAGAACCATGCGGTAAATTGTCCGTAATGTGGATTGATCCGCCATGTGCCTCCACAATAGCCTTGCAGAGGTACAGACCCAGTCCAAGACTGCGGCGATTATCCGCTATTTTATGTTCGCCGCTGTAAAATTTATCAAATATTTTTCCTTTTTCCACGTCGCTGATGCCCTTGCCGGTGTCAGCGATTTTGATTTCCGCCATCCCGTTCTTGCATTCAGCACTGATACTAATCAAGGTGTCCGAAGGTGTGTATTTCAGTGCATTGTCCACAAGATTGATGATGACCTGTACGATCAGCTTTGCATCTGCCCGTACCATCAGTAAATCATCCCCATAATTCAAAGTGATGGAATGCTTTTTTGCATTGGGGCGGATATGCTGCATCGCTTCCTCGATGATTTCAGAAACCAGCTCTGGAGAGGTTTTCAGCATCATGCGACCTTCTTCGATACGAGTAGAGTACAAAAGATTTTCCACCAGGTTGGTCAACCACATGGAGTCATCGTAAATATCTGCATAAATCTGCTGTTTGGTTTCATCATCAAAGCTATGACTGTTGTGTAAAAGATTGCCTGCATTACCGGAAATCGTTGTCAGCGGAGTGCGTAAGTCATGGGAGATGGTTCGCAGCAGATTAGCTCTAAGTTGTTCACTCTCTGCCAGAATTGCTGCAGCTTCTTTTTCCCTGATATTCTTCTCATTTTCCAGTGCAAGCGCTGTTTCACCGAGAATAGACAAAAGGATGCCCTGCTCTGATGCATCCAAAGCACCTGCCATTGCATCAATTCCCACGACACCATATATTCGTTCATTGACACGAACAGCAAAATACAGATACTGTGCATCTGGGAAGTTCTTTGTTGTAGCTCCGGCATTATGATTGTTCTGAAGAACCCACTCTGCAATCGCAAGTTCTGTTTCTTCATCGTAAAAGCGCTGTTCATCCGAAATGAAACGTATCGGCTCAGATAATCGTCCACCTTCGTGGTCAAAAATGACTATACTTCGTCCGAGCAGCTTGTTGATCTGCTGTCCGGCAGTTTGCAGAATGGCTAATTTGTTTTCTGCCTTAGACAAAAGCTGATCTGTATCAAAAAGTACCTTTGTTCGTTTGGCGATTTTCTCTGATTGTCGTGCCTGTTCTTTATATCGAATGGCAAATGTACCTGTGATGTACGCCGTTAAAAACATAACTACGAATGTTACCGGATAACCGGTATCGTAAGCTGCGAGCGAGAATCGAGGTGCTGTAAACAGATAATTAAAGATAAATACACTGACTATGGATGAAATCAAGCTGTATATCTGATGGGATGTGGCAATAGATGTCAACAACACACCAAGAATATACACCATTATAATATTTGCATCGGTAAAGCCTATCTCGTGAAACAACAAACTGAGTAATGTTGCCGCAAACAGAATCAGAGCGCTCTTTACAGTGTTTTTTATGATTTGCTCGTGATGGTATTTCCTCGCCTTTTTGGGATGATAGGTCGTATCTGCTGCTTTATCTGGAATGATATGAATATCCAGCTCTGGTACATAGGACAACAGAAGTTGTGTTAATGTCGGCTTTCCAAACAGATGCTTTTGGATAGCGGAGCTTTGGCCCAAAACAATTCGAGTAATACCGGAGATGCGGGCAAACTCTGCAATTTGGTACGGAACATCGTCGCCATATACCGTTTCGATAGTCGCTCCAAGCTGTTCAGCCAGCTTGCGGTTTTCCTCCAATCGCTTTTTGTTTTCGTCGGTAGCCACTGCAAAATCCGGTGTTTCAACGAATAATGCTGTAAACTGACTGTCAAAGGCTTTTGCCATTCTTGCGGCGGTACGAATGATCTTTGCATTGGACGGTGCCGACGACAGACAGGCGAGGATATGATCCTGCTTGCTGTTAATGTTATTTAGTTTATTCATTATCCTCACCTCCAATTTTGTAATAGATTCTACCATACAAAAGTCCTGATTTCTACCTCGAAAATGTGAACGATCAGTCTAAATAGTCAGCATATCCGCATTTTAGTCTACAATGTTCCATTTCCAATGCTGTAATTACTCGGTCACGATTTTTGGATTTCAAACTCTTTTTCCAAACAACACGAATCCATTTTTCCTCATCCAAATTTTCAACCGTTAGACCAAGCGTGGTTACCAGCATCTTTGTCTTTTCGTATGGAATCCGAACAGAAGCATATTGTTGCCCCAAAGGTTCTGTGCTGTCATCTGCCAGAAGAAGAATGTCGATACGTTCGTTTATTAGCTTATCTAAGAGATGATTGATTTGTCCACTACTGAGAAAGAACTCAACATGAGGAGCAGATTCAGAACAGCTCTCTAATGCAGATGCAATGGAATTCAACAGCATCGGGGTTTCTGCTGCAATATGAATCTTGCATTGGCTATTTCGGTTACCTTCGGCGATTAGGCGTTGGTTTTCTTCAATGAAATCTCCGAATCTTGCAACAACATAGTATCCAAATGCAAAAGTTGCCAACAGAATTAGTATTAAAAATAGATCCTTCATCAAGAACACCTCCTTAGCCTGATTAAAAAAGGATTGATTATATGCGGAAGCACTTGTGGACGGCTTTTTCCTGTCCTAACACAAGAATCGATTTATTTCGACCAAGCGCGGTATCCGGCGTAATGCTCATATTTAATCTTCCGTTCTCACGGATACCAAGGATGTTGATGCCAAACTTTTTACGAATGTCTAACTGTACAATGGTTTTTCCGTTCCACTCAAGTGGGGTTTCCAATTCGAAAATAGCGTATTCGTTATCCAGTTCAATGTACTCCAAGATATTCTCAGAGGAACAACGGACTGCTGTCCATGCAGCCAACTGCTTTTCAGGGTAGACCACTTCATCTGCGCCATTACGTAGCAGAAACTTTTCCTGTATCTCACGAGATGCACGGGCAATAACCTTTTTAGCGCCCAATTCTTTCAGCAGATAAGCGGTTTCCAAAGAGTTTTGGAAGTTATCTCCAATGGCAACAATACAGGAATCGTAATTGCCAATACCCAGAGAAGCGAGGAATTCTTCATTGGTGCTGTCCCCAATCTGTGCATTGGTAACATAAGGAAGCAGTGCATTTACACGTTCCTCACTGGTATCTACTGCCATAACCTGATGTCCCATAGTGTGCAGCTTCATAGCAATAAACTTGCCAAATCGTCCAAGACCAATCAATAATATCGATTTCATAACAGAACCTCCTTGTTCTTAACCTACCGAGATTTTCTCGACAGGGAGTTTTGATAATGTGTTTTTTGTTGCCGGCAGTGTAGCGAAGATCAGCGTCAGCCCACCAACTCTGCCGATATACATCTGTGCAATCAGAATCAGTTTGCTTATAGCCCCAAGTTCCGGTGTGATACCCAGTGTCAAACCGACTGTGCCAACCGCCGATGCACTTTCATACAGGCAAGTTACAAGCGGAAGATTTTCCAGTTTACTGATTGCTATGCCACCAAGAAGAAATAACGAAATATACATAAAGAACACCGTTGCCGCATTTTTTACGGTATCATCATCGATGCGTCGCCCGAAGAAACAACCATTCTGACGTTTTTGAAAGACTGCCGCTGCGACAGATATCATTACTGCAAAGGTAGTAACTTTCATACCTCCTGCCGTAGAACCGGGCGCACCGCCGATGATCATCAACAATGATGTAATCATCTGTCCAGTTTCGCTCATTGCATTCAAGTCCACGGTGTTAAAGCCTGCTGTTCTCGGCGTAACAGCTTGGAACAAGGCTCCCCAAAAGCGTTCTGCAAACGGAAGATGTGCCAGTTCGAAAAAGAAGAAGTAGACCGTTGGAATCAGTATCAATCCTGAGGTAACAGTAAGGATAACTTTGCTTTGCATACGGTATCGCTTTATGTGGATGCCGTTGGTGCAAATATCTCTCCAAGTCAAAAATCCAAGTCCGCCGATGATAATCAGTAGCATGATTGCCAGATTGATAATTGGATTTGCAGCATATCCCATCAAAGAATTAAACAGAATACCATCATTTACAATGTCAAAACCGGCATTACAGAAGGCTGAGATAGAGTGAAATACTGCCATCCAAAGACCTTCGCCAAATCCGTAATCCCCGATGAACACAGGAGCCATGATCGCTGCGCCCAAAAGCTCAATAATTACGATGCCTTTCAAGATGAAACCAGTGAATCGGACAATGCCGCCAACCTGCGGTGCGGAAATTGCATCCTGCATTGTGCTTCTTTGCATCAAGGAGATTTTCTTTCCTGCTGCCATTGTAATCGCAGCAGCTACTGTGATAACGCCCATGCCGCCGATTTGAATTAACACAATAATGATTGCCTGCCCAAACACTGTCCAATGTGCCGCCGTATCATAAACCACAAGTCCGGTCACACAAACCGCCGAAGTCGATGTCAGCAGACAATCCAGAAACGGTGTAATCTCTCCACCTTTACTGGATACCGGCAGCATCAGAAGCAGCGCACCCAACAATATGACAGCGGCAAAACCGAGAATGATCATCTGTGAGGAGGATAATTTACGTTCCAGTTTCCCCATCTCAACACCTCCAACGTTCGTTTTCTTAATTGTATTATTGCATTTCAACCATAAAATGGGTATTAGCGTGCCGGTTATGGCATTAAATTCGCATTAAGATAAAGACCATCACTGGTTCTCAAATAGAGAACCGTGATGGCCTTCATTTTTAACAATATATCAATTCATTTAAGACGATTTCTTCCGCAGCATTGCGGATGAAGATGCCTATCAATTCTTTACTCAGCATGATACGGACTTGTTTTCAGACAAAGATGCCTTTGACAACAAGCATGGTATTATGGCGTACAACCGTACCGATCAGGAAAAAGGCAGAGCAACAAAGTACCTTCCTGCAAGTGAATGGATTGTATCTGTTGGCAAGCATCCGCGGCTGATTCCGGGTAAAGTGTGGGTACAGATTCAAGAATCTTTGGAATGCAATAAATCCAAATCCTTTAGAAAGCCACGCAGTAATGAAGCGCTTCTGACTGGCTTGCTATTCTGTAGCTGCGGTGAGCGTATGTATCCGAAAATGAGCAAGCGCAAAACTGCGGATGGAAAAGTAATTTATACCTATGTATGCAAAATGAAGGAACGCAGTCAGAGGTCTGTATGCAACAGCAAGAATGCCAATGGCAATACATTGGATATGGCTGTGGTCGAGCAGATTAAAATGCTTGCGGAGGATAAGGATACTTTCATTGCACAGTTGGAACAGAGCCGTAGATTCTATACCGGCAATCGCATGGACTATGAGCAGCGACTTGATGAAATGAGAAAGGAAAAGGCAGAAACCGAGAAGAAAATCAATTCTCTGGTAGACGCCCTTGTAGATATGGGCGACAGCCCTGCCAAGGCGCATGTAACCAAACGAATTGAGCAGTTGAACGAGGAATACCAGTCCCTTGAAAAACGTATTCAGGAACTGGAGGGTCTGACCACACAGCATGCTCTCAGCGATATTGAGTTTGACTTGATGCGTCAGCTGCTGACTGTCTTTAAGGATGGCATTGATGAAATGACCATAGAGCAGAAACGAGCAGCCATCCGCACCATCGTGCGTAAGGTTATCTGGGACGGAGTCAACGCTCATGTGGTTCTGTTTGGTGTGCAGGACGATGAAATCGAATACCCGGAAATCGCTTCTGTTGCTTCTGATAATACAGACGACGAGGACGAAAACGAGGAATTGGTGGCATTTTCTGATGTAGACTACGAAGATGACAATACGGAGGATGACCGCCTGGGAAAAACTAATCCCCTTAGTGTATCAAAAACGCATTGGGGGGAGGATAGCAAATGCAATACAGATGGATGCAAAAGAAGAATTAATATTTTGGCTGGATGATTATACACTGGAATTTTCAAAACTTGCTGCGGGATATTATTATGAGACAGAATGGGGAAAAGCGGATGAGATGGTGGAAATACCGCATGCTAATTTCCACGGACTGGAATATTTAGGAAGCGGCCGCCTTTACATCTGGTCAAGGATACTCCCAATGTTAAAACATTATATCTTAAAAGGGAGCGGTCCGGACACCTTTGCAGAAGTGTTTCCGCAAAATGATTATGTTGGAAAGATGATCTATGCGGAGAGCACCGGCAGGATCATGGAGCGTGCGCACAATGATTTCCTCGCGCACTGGGTGCAGACAGGATTGCTGTCACTTCTTGCACTGCTGTTGTTTTATGTGTTCCTTGGAATCGCGCTTGCAGCGGTGTAATGTTTTTTTAACGAAACATTCATTGACAAATCATGGTGTATAAGATATGATGTGAAAACAGCGTTTGGCATAAGTGAAAAACTTATGATGAGCACAGGCTGTTTTGAAGGAAAGCAGTCTGTGAAACCGTGAGGGAGTAGTTCGCGTGATCGCGTGGTTTGTCAACATACCGGTTTCTTTTGGTGGGCACACACGAAAAGAACCTGGCAAATCTTAAAGAATGAGACTCATGTATATTTTTGTAGGGATATCTGCGAGGATATCCGGTACAGGAATATACGTGGAGTCTCTTTTTTTGTCATATTTATTTGAGAAATATTATCATTTAAAGTATGTCAGAAATTGGAAATCACTGCAGGAATGACGCATACAGTACAAAATAACTGAGGAAACATCACGGAAAATGTCTGATACAAAAAGAAAGCGGGTAAAAAAAGATGGCTATTTTTATTGAATTGTTCCTGATGGGCGTCGGGCTGTCCATGGATGCATTTGCAGTGTCGATCTGCAAAGGACTTGGGATGCGTAAGGTCAACAAGAAACAGGCACTTGTGATCGGGTTATTTTTTGGAGGATTTCAGGCATTGATGCCTCTTATCGGATGGCTTTTGGGAAGTCAGTTTGAAAAATATATCACAAGCATTGACCATTGGATCGCATTTATACTTCTTGGAGTGATCGGTGGTAAAATGATCATCGAATCCATAAAACCGGATCAGGAAGAGGATGAGGTAAAAGAACTGGATGCGCCACTCGATCTCAAAGAGATGTTTGTGCTTGCAGTTGCGACAAGTATTGATGCACTTGCAGTCGGGATCACATTTGCATTTCTGGACTATCCGATCGTGGAGGCAATCACGATCATTGGAATCACCACCTTTTGTATCTCGATTGGCGGGGTTTATGTTGGAAACTTTTTTGGAAACAAGTACGAAAAGAAAGCAGAGTTTGCCGGCGGACTGATCTTAGTATTGCTCGGTGTCAGAATCCTTTTGACACATCTGGGAATTTTATAAATAACAGGATATAAATAACAGGAAAAACGAAGGAGGAAATGTGTATGGTGGCGATGATGCAGTCAATAGCTTTATTGATGGTGGGATTTGTTTTATTGATCAAAGGTGCAGATTTTTTTGTTGAGGGAAGTTCTTCCGTTGCAAGGGCGCTGCGGATTCCGTCTATGATTGTCGGACTCACGATCGTTGCAATGGGGACGAGCCTGCCGGAACTTGCTGTCAGTGTAACAGCTTCCGTTGCCGGTAACAATGCATTGGCAGTCAGCAATGTGATAGGTTCTAACCTTTTTAATTTAATGTTTGTATGCGGGGCATGTGCATTATTTGCACCGTTGATCGTACAGAAAGATACATTAAAAAAAGAAATACCAGTTTCTGTTCTGTGCGCGGTGCTTTTGTTTGTTCTGGGAATTTCCGGCATGGAGATAGGAAGAACAGATGGTGTGATATTGTTACTTCTTTTTATTGGATTTTTGGTATGGATGGTACGGTCAGCATTAAAAGCGCATGCGGCATCGGCAGAAGCAGAAGATCCTTCCGGTGAATATAAAATTTATCCTGCATGGAAATGTGCATTATATATTGTGGGTGGTGCAGTGGCTATTAAATTTGGCGGGGATTTTGTTGTAGATGGTGCGTCAGCGATTGCCGTAAAAGCCGGGTTAAGCCAGAATCTGATTGGACTTACGATCGTTGCAATGGGAACCAGCCTGCCGGAATTCGTCACCTCTGTGGTAGCTGCAAGAAAAAATGAAGTTGATATGGCATTTGGAAATGTGATCGGATCAAATATTTTTAATATTCTGTTTATTCTGGGAGTGACAGCAGCGATAAGTCCGGTAGCGTTTATTATGGAAAATGTGGTGGACAGTATACTTCTGGTGCTGGTAAGCATTCTTGTATGGGTGTTTGCATGGAGCAGGCTTCATATAGAGAAAAAAGAAGGTGTGGTGCTGCTTGCATGTTATGCAGGATATCTGATATATATCTGTACGAGATAAGAAAGATAATGTATAAGATGAAAAAGGTGTTTATTGAAGAAATACAGGGAAAAGAGTATAATTCTGTTTTGACAGTTTAAAAAATTAAATCGCTCTCATCAATTGCTACTTCAAAACTAAGTTTTTCACAAACAGTATTCAATCAACATATAAAGATGGAAAGCGAAAAAATTCTAAATATAAAGTTACAGAATCATTTAATTGGCTAAAGTGTTATTATCCTTGGAGTTATACAGACACAATTGGTGTTGCATGGAGTGGAGGTTTTGCCTATAGTACAAATTCAAAAAGCATAACGTATTATAATATGCTAGGAACACCACCATCGTTTAAATGGGCTAAAACATCAAAAGGAAGTAAACAAGCATTAGCAGATGGAACACCAGCGAAAGGATGCAAATATAATTTTTGCTTCATTATTTATACAGACTGCAGGATGCGAACAGACTGAATATTGGAAAAATAAAATACATATAGAAGATGTTTGGAAGGAAACATATGGAAATGAAACCATTATTGTGGGAATTATAGATAGTGGTATAGATATTACATCTTCTGATTTACAAAGTGTAATATATCATAACGATCAAGAAATTTCTAATAATCAAGTTGATGATGTGGTTAATGCAATTAAATATGGATATAATAAGGGAATTCGTCTTTTTAATTGTAGTTGGGATATGGAAGTATATAGTGAAAAATTATATACAATAATGAAAGAATGTTCAGATGTAATTTTTGTTTGCTCAGGTGGGAAAAATAGTTCTAATGTAGATGTACAACATGTGTATCCAGGTTGTTTTGAGTTACCCAATGTTATATGTGTAGGAGGTTTGGGGATAAATGGTAAAATATATGAGTTTTCTGGATATGGAGAAAAAATTGATATATATGCTCCGGCGGAGAAAGTATATTGTTTAATGCCGGAGGATACATATACTTATTCCGAAGGTGTGTCTATTTCAGTAGCATATGTTACAGGAATAATTGCATTGGCAAAAAGCATAAATCCTACATTGAAATGTGAAGAAATAAAAAATAGATTGCATAAGTGTTACAATGAGGAATTAAATATACCAGTATTAGACGTAAAGAAGATATGTATTCAGGAGTGAAATAATGGATAGAATCATAATTTTAATTATAGTATATCTTATTGCATGCTATATATGGAAAAAGATTGATTGTTCAAGACATAGGAAAATACATAATGCAGTGTTATTTATATCAAGTATAATGGTAATCATCGGTTGTATAACACCATTAAATTCCACATATATAATTTTGTGCGCAATCATATTGATATTATTAGATTGTCTGGTAAAAAAAGTATGGACTGCATAAGGTAATATTTTTTAACGAAACATTCATTGACAAAAGCCGGAGCAGATTTTGGTGACTTTGGGAGAAAATTAGAAAATCTTGGTCTGCCGGTCACGTCACTCCGAGAAAACCTACATCAGGCACATTTAGATTGCCTTATTTTCGTACAACGGAACAAAAATTACTCCGGCTTTGCGAGGGATGCCACTCATAAGCCTGCGACACAACATTTGAACGGGCAGCTCATATCAATCGTACTGTGTAATCAGCAGCGATTAACCCCATTTTATATAAAGTTAAGACCTTATTTATTGAAGATATATTAGGAAAAGAGTATAATGTGCGTAAGCAATGAGCAGTGTCAAAACAGGTACTGCGTAGTATAGAAATAATCAGGAAACCAATTCAGGGAGGTAGCACAGTATGGAGTTTTTTGATAAGTTAAGCGAGACAATCGTGAGTGCAGGTAAGGATGTTGGTCAGAAAGCGAAGGATGTATCCGGGATCGCAAAGTTAAAGATGGATATCAGATCCAAAGAAGATTTTGTGGAAAAACAGTATGCGGAACTTGGAAAAGCATATTATGAGAAACACAAGGATGAAGAGAGCGTAGAAGGCGAAGAAAAGACACCGGAACAGGAGAACTTTTTCCTGATCACGGAGGCGCTTGGAGAGATTGAGCGCATGCGCGCAGAAGTATTTAAACTTCAGGGAGCCGTGGAATGTCCGAAATGTGGTGCCAAAATGCCACAGGGAGCAGCATTCTGCAGTAGCTGCGGAACAAAAATGGACGATATATTTGAGGAATAGGAGCCGGATGCGTGGAAAATCAGAATAAAGCCCGGGCAGATCTGCGTCAGTTAATGCCTTTTTTCATTGTGGCTTTTGTGGGGATTATTTATCATCTGAGGATCCGTCCGATGGCGGGAGATGATGTATTTTTTTCGCAGGCAACGTCAGAGCTTGGATTGTGGAATTATCTGATACAGCGTTATGAGACGTGGACATCCCGGTTTGTGATAGAGTTTCTTCTTGTCTGGATCATAAAGTATCCAATTTTGTGGAGACTCATTGATCTGACGCTTTTTATTTCGTTTCCGGTATTAATCTCAAAAATATTTGATGGCGGAAAACTGATGGACTGGTGTGCGGCAGCGGCGGTTCTTTTATATCCGTTTCATGATATGGGAACGGCAGGCTGGATTACCACAACGGTAAATTATTTCTGGCCGGTCTGGGGAATGTTCTTTGTTGGATTTCTGCTGAAAAAAATGCTGGTACATAAGAAAATCAATATTGTGGAAGGCATTGCAGGGGTACTTGTCTGTGTGATCGCAAGCAGTCATGAGCAGGTAGCGGTGATCCTGTTTGTGGTTTTTATATTGTATGGCATTTATCTGATTTGTGGGAAATCTAAAAAGACGCCTTTGGTGCAGGATTCTGCTGGAAGCACGCTGACAGACAAAAAAGTGATACACAGCAATAATCTGTATCTGGCAGGAATGGTACTTGTTAATATCATAACACTGATCTCAATCCTGCTCTGTCCGGGAAATGCCGGAAGAAATGCGGTCAGCATTGCAGATCTTCCAATTTTTGAGACATATGGATTTGGAGATAAATTGTATCTTGGTCTGCTCAGTATTGAGCGTGTGTTTATAGCAAACTGCGATGCCGTATTTCTGACAGTTGCATTGGTGCTTGCAATGCTTGTCTATGTAAAAACGGATGACTATAAAAAGACCATTATTTCTGCGTTACCGGTCTTGATTTTATTCGGACAGACGGCAATGCGTACTGCTTATCCGGGATTATCAGGTCTGTTTGTCATGCCGCAGGAGATCACAGAATGGAGCTGGGGCACGCTTTCTACCTGGCTTCCGATGGTGTATCTTGCAGTCACAGTGGCGGCGATGCTTTATGCATTGTGGATTATCCTGGGAGAGCAGCCGATAGAGTATATTTACGCGCTTCTTATGTTGGGATGCGGATTTGGTGCAGGCATGATCCTTGGATTTATGGCGACGATCTATGTCTCAGGTGAGCGTGTTTATATTACCCTGTATTTTATATTGTTGTTTGTGACAATGTTTTGCATTTACCGTATGGAAGATGCTGTGGAAGAAAAATTAAAGCAGACAGGTGGAAAGCTGGCGGTGACACTGCTTGCATTGATCTGCCTTATAAATATTGGATTTGTAACCCTATCCTGTTAAGGATAGGGTTTTCTGTCATTGTTAAGGACAGGGTTTTCTGTCACCATATTTTTTTGTTGACAAAACATAGTATTCATATTAATATAGTAGGAAATAAGAAAACAAAAATATACAATACTTCAGATAAAAGACAGAACAGAAAAGGATAGTGTGAAAAATACATTTTTCACAAGCAAGGGAGATTACTATGAAAGAAATATTATGCTTTGGAGATTCCAATACTTATGGTTTGATTCCTGGAACGAAAAAACGTTACGATAGAGATACAAGATGGACGGGACTGATCGAGCAGGAGCTGTATGGGAAAGGCTACCGCATCATTGAGGAAGGATTGTGCGGCAGGACAACGGTTTTTGAGGATGAGCTGCGTGAGGGAAGAAAAGGAGCTGCATTGCTGCCAACTCTTTTAGAGAGTCATGCACCGGTGGATCGTGTCGTTTTGATGCTTGGAACGAATGACTGCAAGACATTTTACAATGCCTCAGCAGAGGTGATCGGTCTTGGTGTGGAACGTCTGGTGGAGCAGATACGTAAGGCAGATCAGAATATCCGGATCTTATTGATCTCCCCGATACAGCTTGGGGAAGGTGTCTGGGAGCCGGGGTATGATCCGGAGTTTAATGAAAAGTCCGTGGAGGTATCGAAGGGACTGAAAGCAGTTTATCAGAAAGTTGCAGAAAAATATGACTGCGATTTCCTTGCAGCATCCGATGTGGCAGAGCCGAGTAAAGAGGACAGAGAACATCTGAATAAGGAAGGTCACAAAAAGCTGGCGGAGGCAGTGCTTGGAGTGCTGGCGGCGTAGTAAGATCGTCGGACATTCCGCAGGAGACGAATATGGAATCTTTGGTATGGATTTAGGCATGGGAGCACGCACGGCGCAGGCATGTGAGGAAAAGTTAAACAGTATGGACGGAGCATCATAACAGATCGGATAAAATGACAGGTAAGAAGTTTGATTTGGATGATTTTTAGACAGAATGAAACGAAATGTTATATATTGATAAAAATATAACAAAGAGGCTCTGAATAAAGAAACGGAATTATGCATTATATATAAAACAAAACGAATAAAACTGTAAAACACAAACAAAAATGATAAAAAGCATCAAGAAAGTATTGCATTGCATTGTGCATTATGATATGATGCAGTCAGTTCAATAAGAGAGCTATGACAGGAGAGCGAATAGAACGGCCGATGAAGCCGTTGGTATTGTCGCTCTTTTTTATGTTATATTAAAACTGCAATGTAAAAACGTCATGAGGTGACCATTAGTTGTATACATATGAATTAGGAAAAAGGTGTCTGGGAAGGGGAAAGCATGAATCAGAATTTTTATGAAGCAGTAGTGGATAATCCCATCATTGCAGCGGTAAAAAATATGGAAGATGTGACAGAATGCTGTAAGCATGATGATATCAGAGTCATATTTATTTTATTTGGAGATGTCTGTTCTATTGGATCAATTGTAAAGACGATCAGGGATGCAGGTAAGATTGCAATGGTGCATATGGATCTCATCAGTGGTTTAAGTCCAAAGGAGATTGCAGTTGAATTTATTAAAGAACAGACCAAAGCGGATGGAATTATTTCCACGAAGCCGTCACTGATCAAAAAAGCAAAAGAAATGTCTATGTATACAGTACTTCGTGTATTTTTACTGGATTCGATGGCATTTGAAAATATCAGGCAGCAACAGCACATGATAAAACCAGATTTTATCGAGGTACTTCCGGGAGTAATGCCAAAGATCATTGCACAGATCAGTCATTCGGTAAAAGTACCCATTATTGCGGGAGGGCTGATCACAGATAAAGAAGACGTGATGGGAGCATTGTCAGCGGGTGCGATGGCGGTATCATCCACAAACCATAAAGTCTGGAATATGTAGGGTAAAAAATAATATATTTCAATAGAAAAAAGAACAATCAATTTTACGAATATTTATAATGCTCTGGGGGGAGCAGTTTAAATATTAAATAAAGCCAAAAGAAAGAGGAGGAAAAAGTATGGCAAAATATGTAATGGCACTGGATGCTGGAACCACAAGCAACAGATGTATCCTGTTCAACGAGAAAGGTGAGATGTGCAGCGTGGCACAGAGGGAATTTACACAGTACTTCCCACAGCCGGGCTGGGTGGAACATGATGCAGATGAAATCTGGGCAAGTATGCTCGGTGTTGCAGTTGAGGCGATGAACATGATCAATGCGACAGCAGAGGATATTGCAGCAATCGGTATTACCAACCAGAGAGAGACAACGATCGTCTGGGATAAGGAAACAGGAGAGCCGATCCATCATGCGATCGTATGGCAGTGCCGCAGAACTTCAGAATATTGCGATACCTTAAAAGAAAAAGGACTTACCGATAAATTCAGGGAAAAAACAGGTCTTGTCATTGATGCATATTTTTCAGGCACGAAGGTAAAATGGCTGCTTGACAATGTACCGGGTGCAAGAGAGAGAGCCGAAAAAGGTGAATTATTATTCGGAACGGTAGAAACCTGGCTGATCTGGAAACTGACAAAAGGCGCTGTTCATGTGACCGATTATTCCAATGCATCCAGAACAATGTTATTTAATATCAACACTCTTCAGTGGGATGATGAGATTTTAGCAGAGTTAAATATTCCAAAATGTATGCTGCCGGAGCCAAAACCGTCAAGCTGTATTTACGGGGAGGCAGATCCTTCTTACCTTGGTGGACCGATCCCGATCGCAGGTGCTGCCGGAGACCAGCAGTCAGCATTGTTTGGTCAGACCTGTTTTAACGCAGGAGAGGCAAAGAATACATATGGAACCGGATGTTTCCTTTTAATGAACACAGGCGAAAAACCGGTATTTTCCAAGAATGGTCTGGTAACTACGATTGCATGGGGACTGGATGGAAAAGTTAATTACGCACTGGAAGGCTCTATTTTCGTGGCGGGGGCTGCGATCCAGTGGTTAAGAGATGAATTAAGAGTCATTGATTCTGCACCTGATTCGGAATACATGGCAAAGAAAGTAAAAGATACGAACGGCTGTTATGTAGTTCCGGCATTTACCGGTCTTGGTGCACCTCACTGGGATCAGTATGCAAGAGGTACGATCGTAGGTATTACCCGTGGCGTCAATAAATATCACATTATCCGTGCAACATTGGAATCTCTGGCATATCAGGTGAATGATGTTCTGGTTGCCATGAAAGCAGATTCCGGAATTGATCTTACCGCTTTGAAAGTTGACGGTGGAGCAAGTGCTAATGATTTCCTGATGCAGACACAGGCGAACATTATTGATGCGCCGGTAAATCGTCCGCAATGTGTAGAGACAACAGCGATGGGCGCTGCATATCTTGCTGGTCTGGCAGTCGGTTACTGGTCAAGTAAAGAGGATGTTATTAAAAACTGGGCAATCGACAAGACATTTGAGCCGCAGATCGATGCCGCAAAGAGAGAAGAAATGATCAAAGGCTGGAACAAAGCAGTCAAATATGCATACGGCTGGGCAAAGGAAGATTAAAAAGAAGGTTTTGTATAGGGAAGGTAAAGATTGTAATGTATTGGTAAAGTTAATTGAATAAGGGGGGATAGTATGTTACCATATATAGCAGAGTTTTTGGGAACTATGATTCTGATCATCTTAGGTGATGGAGTTGTTGCAAACGTAAATCTCAACAAATCTGGCATGAAGGGTGGAGGAACTGTCCAGATCACATTTGCATGGGGACTTGCGGTTATGCTGCCGGCATTTATTTTCGGAGCAGCATCGGGAGCATCGTTTAATCCGGCGCTGACGTTAGCACTTGCAGTTGACGGAAGTTTTGACTGGGCAATGGTTCCGGGATATATCATTGCACAGTTTGCAGGAGCGTTTGTTGGAGCGGTGATCGTATATCTTTTGTTTAAAGGACAGTTTGATGCAACAGAGGATCAGGCGACAAAACTTGGGGTGTTCTGTACAGCGCCTTCTATTCCGAACATGGGACAGAATATTTTCAGTGAGGCAGTTGGAACGTTTATCCTTGTATTTGCGATCAAAGGTATGGCAAATGTGCCGGGACTTACCGATGGACTTGGAAAGTTTCTTGTATTTGGAATCATTGTATCGATCGGTATGTCACTTGGTGGACTGACCGGATATGCGATCAATCCGGCAAGAGATATCGGACCGCGTCTTGCACATGCCGTTCTTCCGATTAAGGGAAAAGGAACATCCAACTGGGGATATGCAGTTGTTCCGCTGGTGGGACCGGTGATCGGAGCAATTGTTGCAGTACTGCTATATGGAGCAATTCCATGGTAGACCGTATGTTTGTCATGCGATAAGTAACTTTATATGACAATTTTATATTTATGACAGTAGATGTGCATGTGGAACCTGCAATCTATTGTTGAGGGGCAAGAGAGAAGAGAGCCTGACAGGATAATCGCAACAGCATGGGTGCGCTTACTTGTCAGGCTTTTTTATTCATAGGAGATTACATCTTATGAATGAAAAAGCCCTCCGGGTTAGATACCAGAAGAACAAAGTAAAAAAAGGAGAGATGGAAAATGTATGACGTAATTATCATCGGAGCCGGTGTATCCGGCGCAGCAGCGGCGAGAGAATTGTCGCGTTATAATGCAAAAGTATGTGTGATAGAGAAAGAGGAAGATGTCTGCTGCGGCACATCCAAGGCAAACAGTGCAATCGTACATGCGGGATATGATGCAAAAGAAGGTTCCCTGATGGCAAAATTAAATGTACGGGGAAATGCCTTGATGGAGCAGCTTTCCAAAGATCTTGATTTTCCGTTTAAGCGGATAGGTTCTCTGGTTGTCTGCAAGGACGAGGAGGATATGCCAAATCTGAAGGCGCTTTATGACCGCGGTGTGGCAAACGGTGTGCCGGGACTGCGCATTTTATTGAAAGAGGAAGTACATGAAATGGAGCCAAATCTTTCGGATGATATCTATGCGGCTTTATATGCGCCGAGTGCCGGGATTGTCTGCCCATTTCATTTAAATATAGCACTGGCTGAGAATGCAAATGCAAACGGTGTGGAATTTAAGTTTGATACGGAAGTAACAGATCTGAAAAAAACAGGAGAGATCTGGGAGGTCCATACGAATCAGGGCGTGTTTGAAACAAAATATGTCGTCAATGCGGCAGGTGTTTATGCGGATAAATTTCACAATATGGTCAGTGAAAAGAAAATCCATATTACACCAAGACGCGGCGATTACTGCCTGCTTGACAAGAGTGCCGGAAACCATGTGAGCCACACGATCTTTGCACTTCCAGGTAAATATGGAAAAGGTATTCTGATCACGCCGACGGTACATGGAAACCTGTTATTAGGACCTACTGCGATTGATATTGAGGACAAAGAAGGAACGAACACGACAAGAGAAGGCTTAGATCAGGTTATCGCCGGGGCGAATCTGAATGTAAAAAATATTCCGATGCGTCAGGTTATCACTTCTTTTGCCGGACTTCGTGCACATGAAGATGGTCATGAGTTTATCATTGAAGAGGCAGAAGATGCAAAAGGCTTTATCGACTGTGCCGGAATCGAGTCACCTGGGCTTACGAGCAGTCCGGCGATCGGAGAAATGGTTGCAGGTCTGTTAAAAGAAAAAATGCATTTGGAAGAAAAGAAAGATTTTATCGCAACGCGCAAAGGCATCTTAAATCCAAATACTTTAAGCAAAGAAGAAAGAGTGGCCTTAATTAAGGAAAAACCGGAGTATGGCAATATTATCTGCCGCTGTGAGATGATCACCGAGGGAGAAATTATTGATGCCATCAGACGCCCGCTCGGTGCAAAATCACTAGATGGTGTCAAACGCCGCACAAGAGCCGGAATGGGACGCTGTCAGGCGGGATTCTGCTCGCCGAGAACAATGGAGATCTTAGCAAGAGAGCGCGGTGTGAGTCAGTCTGAGATCACAAAATCAGGCGGAAATTCAAAAATTATTGTCGGAACCAACAAGGACAGATTGTAAGAGGGAGGAGCCAGAGCATGAAAACATATGATATCGTAATCATCGGAGGTGGACCGGCAGGGCTTGCGGCTGCTGTTTCTGCAAAAAATAACGGAATTGATGACATATTGATTTTAGAGAGAGACAAAGAATTAGGCGGTATTTTAAACCAGTGTATCCACAATGGTTTTGGTCTGCATACATTTAAGGAAGAACTGACAGGTCCGGAATATGCGGGAAGATTTATCTCGCAGGTAAAGGAACTTGGAATTGAATATAAATTAAATACCATGGTCATGGATATCAGCCATGAAAAAGTAGTTACTGCAATGAACCGCGAAGACGGTCTGTTTGAAATTCAGGCAAAAGCAGTTATTCTTGCAATGGGATGCCGCGAGAGACCTCGTGGAGCGTTAAATATTCCGGGATACAGACCGGCAGGAATTTATTCTGCAGGAACGGCACAGCGTCTGGTAAACATCGAAGGGTTTATGCCTGGACGTGAAGTTGTCATTTTGGGTTCCGGCGATATCGGCCTGATCATGGCAAGAAGAATGACACTTGAGGGCGCAAAGGTTAAGGTTGTGGCAGAATTAATGCCATATTCCGGTGGGCTGAAACGTAATATCGTACAGTGCTTAGATGACTATGGAATCCCGTTAAAGTTAAGCCACACGGTTGTGGATATTAAGGGAAAAGAACGTGTAGAGGGAATCACGTTGGCTGAGGTTGACAGCAAGGGAAAACCGATCCCAGGAACTGAGGAGGAATATAGCTGCGATACACTTTTACTTTCTGTCGGACTGATCCCGGAAAATGAGATTTCCAAAGGTATGGGGGTTGACATGAACCCGGTTACATCAGGACCAAAAGTAAATGAGAGTCTTGAAACGAATATTCCGGGTGTGTTTGCCTGCGGAAATGTACTGCATGTACATGATCTTGTGGATTTTGTATCTGAAGAGGCAAAGACAGCCGGAAAAAATGCAGCAGTTTATGTAAAAGCAAATGGCGTGGAAGCGGCAAGAGATAACGATATTATTTTAAATCCGGTCGAGGGAGTCAGATACACAGTTCCGGGAACTATCAATGTTGCCAGTATGGATGAGCAGCTTACGGTTCGTTTCCGCGTGGGTGGTGTATACAAGAATTGCTATGTCAGTGCTTATTTTGGTGATGAGAGAGTCATCCACAGAAAACGTCCGGTCGTGGCACCGGGAGAAATGGAAGAGATCAAACTGACAAAAGAGCAGCTTTTGCAGTACCCGGATCTAAAGACGATCACAGTCAAGATCGAGCAGGAATAAAATGGAGGTATATCAATGGAAGAGAAAAATTTAATCTGTATCGGTTGTCCGATGGGCTGTCCGCTGACTGTAAAAATGGAGAACGGTGAAGTTGTCAGTGTTACAGGGAATACCTGTAAGCGCGGTGATATCTATGCGAGGAAGGAAGTGACAAATCCAACCAGAATCGTTACCTCTACAGTAAGGATCACCGGCGGAAGCGAAGCAATGGTTTCTGTAAAGACAAAAGAAGATATTCCGAAAGGAAAAATATTTGACTGTGTCAAAGCATTGAAAAATGTTGAGGTTGCTGCTCCGGTGCACATCGGGGATGTGCTTGTGAAAGATGTTGCAGGGACAGGTGTAGATGTGATCGCAACGAAAAATGTGGAGTAAGTTATAGATTACATGCGGTGTGAATAAATTTTAAACATCCGGGGCAAAACAGATATCTTTGAGTATCCGTTTCGCCCCGGATGTTTTTGCAATCATTTTATGGTCAGCTTTTTATTTGCTATAAAATACTGATGTAGGATTGGATACATAAACAGTTGTGGAACAATTTTTCTTTCCGACTTTGCAGACCGGCTTGACACTGATGTAGTACATGGTATTTTTTTTCAGCTTTTTCTTTTTAAATTTTTTCAGGGTGTAGCTGGTGTTTTTACTTTTAACGGTGTCTACTTTCGTAAAAGTTTTCGTATCGTAGCTTGTGGAAACGTATATTTCATATGCGGAAGCACCGGAAACTTTTGACCAGTTGATCTTTATTCCTGAGCCGGACTGTTTTGCAGTAATCTTTTTAGGCGAGGTGCCAAAAGTAATGACGGTACTCCATGGACTGTAAACTTTTTGCTTAGTGCCTGCAAGTGTGACATAGGAACGGACTCTTGCTGAATAAAAAGTGCCTGCTTTGATTTTTTTTGAATTGGTATATGTTCCAAGGTAACTGTAAAATTTTGTTTCGTTTACAATCGGTTTTTTAAATTTTTTGGAATCAGAAACTTTTGTTATCTGCAACTGAAATGCTTTGGCACCATTAATGCCTTTCCATTCAAAGCTGGCATCTCCGGGATAAGCAGTTGTCACTTTAAAATCACGTATTTTCTTTGGAAGTGTTGTGGCATAGGTTTCTGTGTAAGTATTAGAAACAACTGTAAAGTCAGAATTGCTGTTTAAGGCATAAACGCAGATTGCATAAGAGCCATCTTCTTTTAAGTTTTTAATCGTACAGGAATTTGTACTTGTGGTAAGTTCCTTGGAAAGATCAGAAAGACCACTTGGATAATATACAACTTTATATCCGGATGCACCGGAAACGGCTGCCCATTTAAAGGACAGGGATGCAGCGGTTGCTTTGGTTCCTGTAATTTTTGATGTTTTATCGCTGATCCGTGCAACAACTTTTAAGGTGTCAGACCAGTTTCCAATATCACAGAGATTTTTATCGTCCGTATAGAAATAGTCGGCAGGAGCAGTGTAGGCGCAGACACGCGCATAAAAAACAGATTTGCCGGACGGTCTCCATTTTTATAACCATATTTGGTGGCAGTGATATTTATTTCCGGAAAATCCTGAGTCAGGTTAAGCAGTTCATTGATGCCAGCAATGTTATCGTCGGTGAGTATATGTGTCAGGGCGGAATGCCGCAGTCTGTCCGGGAACGCTACCTGAAAATGAAGGAGGCTCCCGATCATCCGCAGAATCTGGATGTATTGATCCAGAATTTTGACTGTGCATTGTCTCACCCTGATGCCAATGACCTGGAAAAACTGAAAGAAGCCGTTATGAATTCATCTTTCTGATAAGGCCATAAAATAAGGCAGCCCCACATAACTGAGTCTGCCTTACCTTCTTTACTTAACGTTGATGCCTCTGGCATATTGTTGTAGAAACTGTTCTTTTCCACATGGTCTGCCCAAATAATATCCCTGCAGATAATCAACCTTCATTTCTTTCATTTTCAAGAGCCATTCCTTTTCCTCGATGCCTTCTGCGCATATCCTGACGTTAATGCTATGTACCATCGGGATGATATTTTTATATAATTCATAATCCCGGGCACTGTTCATCGCCTTGGCAGTAAAATCCCTATCCATTTTCACATAACTCGGATTCATATCACGTATACAATGAAGATTCGAATATCCTGTTCCAAAATCATCGATCACGAAGGGGATCCCGTTCGTGTCCAAGCTCTTACGGAATTTGCAGAATGCTGGTGTCATATCCATAAATCCGCTTTCTGTCATTTCAACGCATAAACATTCCGGCTTTAAAGTGTACTTTTGAATTACATCCAGAATATCCCGCTCTACATTGCCCTGCAGGATCTGAACATAGGATACATTTACATTCATCCGGAAGTCCGGAATATATTTCTGCATTTCACAGCACATTGCTGCGGCTTCGTTCAAAATATATCTTCCGGCGGGAATAATCAGTCCGGTCTCTTCCAACAATGGGATAAACTCCATCGGTGAAATGAACTCTCGTCCTTCTTCCGTTATCATGGAAAAACGCATCAGCGCCTCTGCTCCAATGATCTGTTCCGTCTGGCAATCCACGATCGGCTGATAATTGACTTCAAAGCCTTCGTAATTGTTTACAATAGCATTACGAAGTGCTGCTATGATTCTTCCTTTTCGTAAAAAGACCTCATAGTCATCCTGATTAAAAATATAGAATCCGTTTTTACCCATGCTTTTTGCCTGTTTCAGAGCGAATTCAAATTTTTTACGGCATTCTTCAGTCCCTTCACAAAATGTTGCTGCATTTATAACACCAATAGAAACGGAAAATAGAGCTTCATAATTTTCGGCTACTATGAAATTATAAAGTTTATCTGTGATCTTTTCTTTCAGTGCCACAGCGTCTTCCGCAGAAGAAGCATCCAGATCCACGATCACATACTGATCCGCTACCAGATGGTAAATTCTCTGCTTGTCTGAAAGGCATTCCTTCATGCAGCCGGCTACACTTTTCAGGATATAATTACCATAATCAGCTCCCCTGGAGCTATTGATCGCTCCGAAATCATCAATTCCTACATGCATCAAAAAGCCCTTGGAAATAGGTGCCTTTTGTGAACACAGGTAAGTAAGGAATTCCGGACCACCAAGCAGTCCTGTGACATTATCAGCTCTTCTCTTGTTGCCGGTCTCGTTCAGACATCCGACCAGATACTCTGCCTTTCCCTGCGGATCATTGATCACAATACCACGGCAGTTGATCCAGACCGGCATACCTTCTTTATCAAGCCACCTGTAATGAAGATTATGTACCTTTTCTCTTCCTTCGCATATATCCGCAAGATGCTTTGTAAGCATCCTGCGGTCTTCCTCATACACTACCTTCATAACTTCATTTGCAGCATCTGTCAGAAGATTTTTCGACATATTAAACCGTTTCACAGCTGACTGTGAAATCTCAAAGGTATTATTCTGCAGATCAAATATATACAGATAATCATCCGTACATTCTGTAATAATCTCAAATAAGATTTCTGCTGTCTGCTCTCCAAACACATTAAATATATCATTAATCACAACAAGTACCTTCCTTTTGACAACTTCACCCTATCCCTGCCATTTTTCTAGAATAACTTAAAGATATTCACGCGGTCATGCATCTTGGCTGCTCCCTCTGCCAGATTAATACTGATCGCAGTATTCTCTTCTGATGATGCCGCATTGCCCTGTACCACACCGGACAGCTGTTCAATTCCCTGACCGATCTGTTCCAAGGACTCTGCCTGGGAGTTGGCTTTCTCCATGGTGTTCTGTGCAAGCTCTGCAAAGGACTCCATATCTGCAATGATCTGATTGAATGCGTCTGCTGTTGTTCTTGTGATCGTATTTCCCTTTTCAATTTCCACTAAGGTCTTATCGATCAGATCTCTCGTATTTACAGCAGACTTTGCACTGTCTGCTGCCAGCTTGCCGATCTGATCCGCAACCACTGCAAAGCCTCTTCCTGCTTCTCCTGCTCTGGCAGCTTCTATGGAAGCATTCAGGGATAACAGATTGGTCTGGGATGCAATAGTCTCGATATCGGTGATAATATTACCGATCTCTTTGGAGATTTCTGTAATGTGCTCCATTTCCGTGAGCAGCTCATTCATTTTTTCTTTTTCTTCGTTCGCTTTGTTTGCAGAAGCTTTTACACGTGCTGATGCGCTCTGCGTTTCTTTCGCTGTATCTGCAGCCAGATCCACGACAGTGTCAATGGTGGCATTCAATTCCTCGATGACTCCTGCCTGCTCTGTTGCACCGTTCGCCAAGGATTTTGATGCATTTTCCACCTCGGATGAATTCGATGATACCTGTTCTGCCAGATCGCTGATCTCGGTCAGGGTACTGTTAAAGCGCTTCAGAATATACAGCAGTGATGTCTTCAATTCTGAGAAATCTCCCAGGAAATCTGTAATCTCATCACCATTTCTGGTCAGGTCACCCTGCGCGATTGCCTTAACCTCCGCGGAGATCTCCCTGACATAATCTGCCAGAATACCCATGGCTTCTTTCAGATTCCTAATGGTATCGCCAAACTCATCCTCAGACTCATAGGTAAGCATTTCTACGTTAGACAGTTCACCCTTACGCAGACTGGCAACCGCTGCTTCTATCTGTTCTACCGGCTCTGTAATGGAATTGGTAATGATGCTTCCGATCAGTGTCGTCACTACAGCAATCGCAAGACCCGCTGCCACGATCACAACAAATATGATTATGGTGCATACCTTGGCCATGGTATTTGCCCGATCTAATTCTACCTGGAACTCATCACGCAATGAAGTTAATTTCTCAGTAAAAGACTTATATTCTTCATACACCTCTCCGGTCATCAGCTTCGCTGCCTCCTGCTGTTTCCCCTCACGGCTTAACTTCAAAATTTCATCGGAAGCAGCCCTATATTTTTCCCATGCAGCGCTTGCCACTTCATAATCATCCCGTCCTTTTTGAGCATCGCTGTCTGCAGACATTATTGCATCCAGCTTCGCATCGGTATCCTGAATCTGGCTCTCCAGCTTCTGGATTTCTTCTTCGCAGGAGTTCATGACTGCTGCATCTGATTCTACCAGATGCTGATACTGTTTGATTCTGTATTTCGCAGTCATTGTCTCTAAATCCTGCAGATATTCCAATGACGGAGACCAGACCTCCGTGATCTTCTCTATATTTGAACGGATCACTAATGTCGAGATCAGCGCCACCAACACTAAAAATAATGTCATAACAAGCACTGTCATTCGATATACTTTTAATTTTCCTGCAACCTTTAAGTTAACTATACGCTTTTTGATCTTTTCCATGATGGTTTGCCTTCCTTTGTAAATTATTGATCTTTTATAACATTTATTTGTCCATAGACGATTAAAAGATAGCATACTTTATTGGAATAATCCATAAAAAAAATAAATTATTTTCTGCTAAATATTAGTGACTCAAACTCCGCACTTGAATAAGTGCCTATGCACCTTGAAAATCCAATAATACCTGGCACAAATATAGCATGAAACCGTCTGGTTTTGATATCATTGAGTTGCTCAAAATCAATCAAACTGCAAATGTAGACAAAAGGACCATTGGATACAAACGCAGGAAACTGTCCATGGAAAAAGGAACCTCCGCCATGCTTTCGCTTTTGGAAACTGCTAAAAAGGCGGTAATCCCTGCGAAATATGTTCTCTTTGACAGCTGGTTTTCCTCTCCAGGTACGCTTCATGCTGTAAAAGAGATTGGATATGATGTAATCGGCATGGTTAAGAAAACTCCAAAGATGTTCTTCTGGATCAATTAAAGGTACTTTGATATCGTAATATGGAAGTAAAATGCTTCCCGGCATACTTTCCAATGCCGGAATTTGAGCGGGTAAACTGGTATTGCGTGATCGCACAAAAAGGGTCAGGCGCTTGACTTTTTACACATTCCATGCTAGATTGAAAATAATCGTAAAAAAATAAAACACCATGAAAAAGAGAGTACATCTGTTGGAACTTTACAGAGAAGTTTCTATAATTCCGGGAAAGGTGATGTGAGTCAGGTACTTTAAATAAGAAAACCTGTATCACAGAAAATGAAAGGTCGAACCGGAATGAGGCTGAGAGGAAACGGGCGGACATAGATGGAAGATGGCTTTGGAGTGGCAGGACTGAACTGTTTTAGAAAATGACAGATAAGTCCCGACAGGTCCGCCTGTTACAGCGGGAGATATTACAGCAGATGCGCACCGGGGCAGTATGTATCCGGGCAGTCCGTGAGATATCAGAATGAGGCTGGCATTTTATGCCGGTAAATGGGAGTGGTACCACGGGATAACGTCTCGTCTTCTTTTTAGAGGACGGGACTTTTTTGTTATAATCCGCATCCATAAGCAAATTATTTAAGAAAGAAGGAAATACACATGAGCAGCAAAGGGAAATTTTATATGACAACAGCGATTGCCTACACATCAGGCAAGCCACACATTGGAAACACCTACGAGATCGTACTTGCAGATGCAATTGCAAGATTTCGCCGTCAGGAAGGCTATGATGTTTACTTCCAGACCGGAACAGACGAGCATGGTCAGAAGATCCAGGAGAAAGCCGAGAAAGCTGGTATCACTCCGAAGGAATATGTAGACAACGTTGCCGGAGAAGTAAAACGTATCTGGGATCTGATGAACACTTCTTATGATAATTTTGTCCGTACAACGGATGAAGATCATGAGAAACAGGTAAAAAAGATCTTCAAAAAATTATATGATAAAGGTGACATCTACAAAGGTTCCTACGAGGGACTTTACTGTACTCCGTGTGAATCTTTCTGGACAGAGTCACAGCTTGTAGACGGCAAATGCCCGGACTGCGGACGTGAGGTCCAGCCGGCAAAAGAGGAAGCATATTTCTTTAAAATGAGCAAATATGCTGACAAGCTCATCGATTATATTAATGAGCATCCTGAATTTATCCAGCCGGTTTCCAGAAAAAATGAGATGATGAACAACTTCCTGCTTCCGGGATTACAGGATCTTTGTGTATCCAGAACCTCATTTTCCTGGGGTATTCCGGTTGATTTCGATCCGAAACATGTCGTATATGTATGGCTTGACGCGCTGACAAACTATATCACAAAGATCGGATATGACGCAGATGGCAATTCCAGTGAGCTCTTCAACAAAAACTGGCCTGCAGACTTACATCTGATCGGAAAAGATATCATCCGTTTCCATACGATCTACTGGCCGATCTTTTTGATGGCACTGGATTTGCCGCTGCCAAAACAGGTATTTGGACATCCGTGGCTTTTACAGGGTGGCGAGAAGATGAGTAAATCCAAAGGAAATGTGATCTACGCAGATGATATGGCTGATTTATTCGGTGTGGATGCGACACGTTACTTTGTACTGCACGAGATGCCGTTTGAAAATGACGGAATCATTACTTGGGATCTTGTCATTGAGCGTTACAACTCTGACCTTGCAAATATCCTTGGAAACCTTGTAAACCGTACCATTTCCATGAGCAATAAATATTTTGACGGTGTGGTAAAGAGCACAGGTGTGACAGAGGAAGTTGATGCAGACTTAAAGGCAGTTGTAACATCTACAAGGGATAAAGTTGCAGAGAAAATGAAAAACCTGCGTGTTGCAGATGCAATCACAGAGGTATTTAACTTATTCCGCCGCTGCAATAAATATATCGATGAGACAGCACCATGGGTACTTGCAAAAGACGAGGCAACAAAAGACCGTCTGGCAGAAGTTCTTTACAATCTGGTAGAATCCATCACCATCGGAGCATGTCTGTTAAAGAGCTTTTTACCGGAGACAGCAGACCGTATCTTAGCGCAGCTTAACACAGGTATGCGTGAATATGATGATCTCGATAAATTCGGACTTTATGAGAATGGAAATAAAGTAACAGAAAAACCGGAAATCCTTTTTGCACGTCTTGATGCAAAAGAGATCATGCCAAAGATCGATGCGATCCGTGAAGCACAGAAAGCAGAATTTGAGGCAGAGCAGAGAGTACTTGGTGAATTGCCAGAGACAACAGAGGAAGCAGGCGAAGCAATCGATATCGAGGCAAAACCGGAGATCGAGTATGATGACTTCATAAAAATGCAGTTCCAGGTCGGAGAGATCATTTCCTGTGAAGCAGTGCCGAAGTCAAAGAAATTATTATGCTCCCAGGTAAAAGTCGGAAGCCAGGTAAAACAGATTGTTTCCGGTATCCGTAAATATTACACACCGGAAGAGATGGTCGGCAAAAAAGTCATGGTACTTGTAAACTTAAAACCAGCAAAACTTGCCGGAGTTTTATCGGAAGGAATGTTATTATGTGCAGAGGATGCAGAGGGCAATCTTGCGCTGATGACACCGGAAAAAGCAATGCCAAGTGGAGCAGAGATCTGCTAACATATTGAAAAATAAAAATCTGTCATGACAGTTGCGATAAATCTATGATGTTGTGCCGGATTTGTGAGGGAAAAAGAGATAGTGTATGCGCTATCTCTTTTTCGATATCACACAGGGAGGAACAAAAGAGTGAGAAAAAAAATACAGGGGATATTTCAAAGAAACCTGCCATTTGTGCTGGTGTTTATGGTGGCACTTATCTGGCATCTGGTCATTAAAATTTCTGCCGGTGATGATGTTGTCTATTTTCAGACGCTGATGGATGGAAGAAGTATCTGGGAGATTTTAGCGCACCGCTATGCGACATGGTCTTCAAGAATGGCAATCGAATTTGTTCTTATACCACTGGTACAGGTTTCGTGGCTGTGGAAAATCCTGGATATTATTATTTATACACTGATTCCTGTATTGTTATACCGCTTATTAAATAATTACACGGAATATATTGATGAAAATGTAAGCTGGTCAGATAAAGATTCAGACAGGGAAGAATCTAAGAGTATATTAAAATGGCTTGTCTGTGCGTTTATGCTGCTTTACCCATTTTCGGATATGGTATCAGCTGGCTGGATCGCAACGACGGTCAACTATCTGTGGCCGCTTTTTGGAATCTTATATATCGCCCTGCTTTTACAGAAACTGGCACAAAATAAGTTTTTGCACTGGTATGAGGGCGCAGCAGGGATGATCTGTTGTATTTTTTGCAGCAGTCAGGAACAGGTGGCAGCAATTTTACTGGTTATGATTTTTCTTGCGTTACTTTATAACTGGCACAGAAAAAAAGCGGGGAGTCTGTGGATTTACGGATATTTTGTCGTTGATCTGATTTCACTTTTTACGATTTTGTGCTGTCCGGGAAATAGTATCCGCAGCATGCAGGAAGTCGAAGGGCGTATGCCGGAATTTGCACATTTTTCCATTTGGGAAAAGATTTATATGGGAGTTGTAAATATAGAACGCATTTTTATTGCGCAGGTCAACAGTATTTTTCTGATCGTCTCGGTTATACTGGCAGTACTGGTCGGACTGAAAACGAAAAATATGATAAAAACATTGCTGTCATCTGTTCCTGTATTTTGTATTCTTGGATATGCACTGATCCGCACCGGGCATCCGTGGTATGAAAAAATATTTATTATACCGGAACAGACAGCAGGGTGGAATTTTAAAGATCCGGTGAACTGGCTTCCGGTGTTATTTTTGATCGTGACGGTGGCGGGGATGTCCTATGCACTGTTTTGTCTGATGAGAGAGAAGCTGGAAATATATCTTTATACACTTGTGATGCTTGGTGTGGGACTGGCATCCGGCATTGTCATGGGATTTTCTCCGACAATCTATGCATCGGCAGACAGACCATATATTTATCTGTATTTTATTCTGATGGTAACGTGTCTTTTTTGTATCCGGCAGATGTATGGGCAGATCAGAAAAGAAATTCCGGTACTGGTTCAGAAGATTTCAATGGTTGTGCTTGGAATGTTTTGCATGGTCAATATCGCAGAAACACTTTGGATGTGTCATATTATGTAAAAGAAACAGATGGATAAGGTAATCATTTTACATAGTTTTGCCGATGTTAAAGATATATGAACGGATTCATTTTCATGACGGGCATGTTTAAATTGATCCATATAATGTTTGTTTACAGAATGTACGATTTATCTGCAAAGAGGTATTCTGGGATTCCTGTCATGATTTCAGGGAGGAATATGAGCTATGGGATTTTCGGTAAATAGTGCTGGGAGCACCAGTGGAGCTATGGCAATGGCTGGAACATTGACCATTAAAAATGCGAATAAAGATGCACGTGCGCGTATTGATTATGTCTGTGGAAAGAGTAAAAGCAGCACAAAGAAAAAAGTAAATTATAATTACAGGGAAGTTTCGAATCAGCTTTTGCGTGCGAAGAAGCCGCAGGGCGCAGCAAATGCGCTGACAAAGGCAAAGAGCAGACTTGCCACTTTGCAGCGGTGTGCAGCAACCGGGGAATATGACAGCAAGGAGATATCTGCAGCAGTTGCGCATGCGAAAAGAATGGTAGAGTGCGCACAGTTAAAAGTCCGCCACTTAAAGCAGGAAGAAATCGAAAACAATAAATATAAACGCGAGAACCGGGCGGATAATATGCAGAAAAAAGGTGAGATCAGGCGCCGGGCTGCAAACAAAGAGCGTGAGTTGAAAGAAAAGATTGCGATTGAAGAAATACAGAATGTACAAAAGGAAAAGGCAAAGCGTGTTGAAATACGGCAGAAGCGCAATAATCACAGACGTCAGGAGCAGAGTAAGATCAGCGAAGCGGATATGAAATATATAAAAGCACAGATGGAAAACCACAACACATCTGATATATCTCCTGATTCCGGCGTGATCGTGAGCCTGTCTGCCGAATCTGCAAATCTGCAGATGACAGAGGCACAGATCAAGATGCAGGCACAGCAGGATGCGGAGTTAGAGACAGATCTGACATTGACGGATGCTGCCGGTGCATTGCCGCAGGGGATGTCTGCTTCTTATACCGGTGATCCATCGGGAAGCGCATCTGCCACAGGGCAGGGAATGACAGAGAATATTAATATTATAAAGTGTATCCTGTAGGAAAAAATGATTGACATATAAGAAAAAAGGAGAAACACAATTATGATATTTGAGACACATGCACATTATGATGATGAACGGTTTGAAGAGGACAGAGAGGAATTGATCACATCCATGCCAGAACGTGGCGTTGGAACGATCATCAATGTCGGTGCATCGATCGAATCCACCAAAACAACACTTGCGCTGTCAGAGCGGTATGAATTTGTTTATGCGGCAGTCGGAGTGCATCCAAGTGATATCAGTGGTCTGAATGAGGAAACATTTGCATGGCTGAAAGAGCAGACCAAAAGAGAAAAAGTGGTTGCAGTTGGAGAAATCGGGCTTGATTATTACTGGGATAAGGAGCCGGAAATACAAAAACAGCAGCGATACTGGTTTGCTGAGCAGATGAAGTTAGCGAGGGAAGTATCACTTCCTGTGATCATTCATTCGAGGGATGCGGCAGCAGATACCATGGAAGTGATGAAATCTGTATATGCGGAGGAAATTCCGGGAGTCATCCACTGTTATTCTTATTCGAAGGAGATGGCACAGGAATTTATAAAAATGGGATATTATATCGGTGTCGGAGGTGTTGTGACTTTTAAAAATGCCAAAAAGTTAAAGGAAACCGTACAGGAAATCCCGCTGGAACGAATCCTTTTAGAAACCGACTGTCCATATATGGCACCGGAGCCGCATCGCGGAGAGAGGAATGATTCATCCTATATTCCGTTTGTGATCGCCAAGATCGCAGAACTAAAAGGAATCACACCGGAAGAAGTGGAGCAGGTGACCAGGGCGAATGCAGAACGGTTATTTCGTATAATGTAATTTATGTTCTGTACATGATAAAAAGTCTATGTTATCATAGCACCATAAACTGGTTGCGTAAAAGAGCGTAATCACAAACCTAAAAGAGTTATAGGAAGAAGGGAAAAAGATGATATACAATCAAAATTACATAGGAGAGATTATTTGAGGTGGTAAATTTCGTTGCAACCACGCACCCTATGGGTTAAAAGAGATGCAGGGGCCGCGACGCCTGCCAAATAATCTCTTTCATCTATAAAGAGAGGCTCTGTTTATGGTAACAGGGCTTTATTTTTTACCAAGTTCCGGGGTATCATTCCAGAAGCGCTTCGGGATATTCTGCGCCTGGAGTCCTGGATTGATCCGTGCCTGGATCGCGATGTGGTCGAAAAAGGTCTGCCACAGCTTCTGGTATTTGGCCTCTCTGTCAGAGGTATGTTTTAAAAGCTCCTGATCTATACCGGAAGCGTCCACTAACATAAAATTCTTTCCGGCGGCGTGAACTGCGGCAAGCTGGCGGTTCTTGTCATATATCAAAAAATTCTCCTGCGGGAGACGATCGGTAAAGTGCTCTGCCAATATCGGCAGGGCATTATTTTTGGGGTGAATCGTGGAAAACAGTACACCATTTTCCAGTTCTGAAAAACGAAGAAAACCGAGCAGGTGATGTGCCTCATTTGCTGTAGCACGGGACAGAATAAACAGGCGGTGGACATAAGGGTTGGCAAGATCACAAATGGCGCGTGCTCCGGCAGGTGTATTCAGACCAAGTACAAGAGTATGGTAGATGGCGTCCGCTTTGTCTAAGTTATTCTTTTTTTCCGGAACAATGGAAAGAATCGCATTTAAAATGGTATCGTAAAATTCACTGCCAAGTTTGCGCTGTATGGTGCGAGCGACTTTCGATGCTTTATCAGAGGAAGTTTCCACATGGATATACTCACAAAATAGTTGATAATTGTCCGGTTCATGACACAGAATGTGGATATCATCGTGGGTGCAGGCGCTTTTTGGGGCACTGGAAGAACTATCAGCCGATGTGCTGCGGGCAGAATATTTTTTGTTTTCTTTTACCTTAAAATCCCATGCATCATAGATGCCGGATAAGATTCCATTGGGGGAATCTTCACAGATAAATGTGTACATATTATAAAATCCTCGTTATAGAAAGCCATTAATGCATCGGATTAATGATCATTAAGATGATGTTACAGCGAAATAGCAGGTTTTAATTTGCCAGCCGCTAAATTATGAATCGCTGTAGGTTCCGTCATCAGGAGAATAAACTGAGCTGCTGGTATCCCGCTTCACGTATTTCACGTGGAATCTGGGTGCGGTCTGCGATCAGGCTGCGGCAGATATAGTCCTCATCTAACTTTGTAGGGTACATCATGTGACCGGAACAGGTAATAAAGTATAGTGCACGTTTTAGTACGACACCGATCTTTTTCAGATCAGAGAAATCGAGCTTATTCATACGTCTTGCCTTTACGATGCGCGAGGCAGACTTTGCACCGATGCCGGGAACACGCAGAAGTGTACGATAATCTGCACGGTTGATCTCTACCGGAAAACATTCTAAATGGCGGAGCGCCCAGTCACATTTGGGGTCCAGATAAATATTAAAATCAGGCCGGTCTTCTGTTAGTAATTCATCTACTTTAAAATCATAATAGCGCAGCAGCCAGTCTGCCTGATAAAGCCGATGTTCCCGTAAAAGAGGCGGGCCACCCGGCAAAACCGGCAGATTTGAATTGTGGTTGACATTGACAAAGGCAGAGTAGAACACTCTCTTTAAGTCAAATTTCTGATAAAGCGTTTCGGCAACACGCATAATCTCATAATCGTGTTCCGGAGTAGCGCCAATGATCATCTGGGTGCTCTGTCCGGCTGGAACAAAACGTGGTGCTTTGCGGTAAATGGCAAGCTCGTCTTTATTTTCCGTGATACGGTTTTGAATCTGGCGCATTGGTTTCAAAATAGTGGTTCTGGATTTATAGGGAGCCAACTTCTTTAAGCTGTCAGCAGTCGGAAGCTCTAAGTTGATACTCATGCGGTCGGCAAGAAATCCTGCTTTTTCTACAAGCACGGGATCTGCACCCGGGATAGCCTTGACATGGATATAGCCGTTAAAATGATAGACATTGCGCAGCCGGTAGAGTGTCTGGTAGATCAGATCCATCGTGTAATTTGGGCTGACCATGATGCCGGAGCTTAAGAAAAGTCCCTCAATATAGTTACGCCGGTAAAATTCCATTGTCAGTTCACAGACTTCGTCGGGGGTAAAAGAAGCCCGTTTCACGTCAGAGTTACAATTATTCTGACAATAGGCGCAGTTGAAAATGCATTCATTGGTAAAAAGTATTTTGAGAAGAGAAATACAGCGTCCATCTGCAGAAAAAGTATGACAGATTCCGCATGCAAGGGAATTTCCCATACCGCTGCCATTGCCGCTGCGGTCTACTCCGCTTGAAGTGCAGGCTACATCGTACTTTGCAGCGTCGGTAAGTATGGCAAGTTTTTCCATAAGAGACATATTTTGCTGAATGTTCATGTTGATCTTCATCTCCATCCTTAAGGTCTTTGTCAAAAATATGATTGTAAGTTATGATCCGGTATTTGCATCAAATATTACGAAACATGTACTGCAAAACAAATGATGGTTTGTTGGGATATGAGTTCCCCGGCGAAGGGTGGTTCCGGGGGATTTCGATTGGCAAATTGCATCAAGCCGGGACTGTTTTGTTCCGTTGTCCGAAAATAAGGCAATCGATTTCACTCTGATTATTATCAGAGTGAAATTAGTCTGCCTGATTTAGTGTTTCTCGGAGTGACGTGTGCGTCTTAAACGCCCCGTCCGGGGGCATTAAGACTTGTGCTGCCGTCCGTGGCAGCACAACACTGTGTTACGGACAGGCAGACTAAGATTGCCTAATTTTCTCCCAAAGTCACAAAACGAATCCCGGCTTGATGCGATTTGCCAGCCGCAAGGTTGTGAACCACCCTTTGCCGGGGAACTCATTTTACAACCTTGGGGGTGCGTAAATTTTGGTAACATTCATTTCAAAAATGTCGCAAAATCTCGATGCAATCTGTTATACTTATGCTTTTAACCATACATACTTGGAATAGTAATCTGCATTATTAGTCTGTTAATTTATGAAATGATTAGTGTAATGCAACAGAGCAGATGAAAATTCAGACAAGTCATTAGGCTGAATATCAATGATACAGCACCTTAGGATTTTAAGCATATTTCCATTCGTGCGAATATCAAAAATCCGCACCTACGACCCCGATTTTGAGATGAACCGCCCGCCCCAATGGTGTTCATAACCTGAAGTCTGGCATCTTGCGCAAGATGCCACTCACAAGCCTGCGATACACCATTTGGACGGGCGACTCATATCATCAACAAACAAGAACTAATGTTCGATAAAATTAATATAACATGTGACAGATTTATTTGCAACAGAAAAATCGAAAATATGTTCGATGAAATATGCGAAAACAAAAGTGTAAGATTGAAAATCTACGAAAACATAACGAAACAGCATGCATTTTATTGAAAATACAGTCGAATATGGTAAAATTGAGTAAATGGGAGGAATTTTTACAGAGGGGGAATTTTGTATGAAATCAATAAAAACCAAGATCATTGTAACTGTAATACTTTGTTCGCTGGTATCAACTTTTATCTGTGGGGCGATCAGTATTGTTAATTCAGTCAGTACTTCTTATGAAGACTCACAGCGGGAGATGCAGCTTAAGTGTGTGAGCCAGAGCAGTGAACTTGATACCATGATGCAGAATGTTTCACAGTCAGTGGAAATGGTATACAGCATTGCAGTTGCCAAACTGGAACATGCAGCATCTTTCCGGACAAGCAAGGATTATGTGGATACTTATACAAAGCAGATGCTGCCGATTTTGATGCAGTCTGCACAGAACACTAAGGGAGCACTCACGGCGTATATCCGTTATAATCCTGAATTTACGGAACCAACAAGCGGACTTTTTCTAACAAGAGATAACAGTGACAGTGAGTTTGAGAGTGTGACGCCAACGGACTTTTCCATGTATGATCCGAGTGATGTGGAGCATGTCGGATGGTATTATATTCCGGTACAGAATGGAAAAGAAACCTGGATGGAACCATACTTAAATTCCAACATTGGTGTATATATGATCTCATACGTTATTCCAATCGAGGTGGACGGCGAGTCTATTGGTATCATTGGAATGGATATTGATTTCAGTGAATTTACAAATACGATTGATTCTTTAAGTATATTTGACAGTGGTTATGGTTTCCTTGCCAATGATTCCGGTGAGGTCATGTATCACAAAGATCTTGAGATTGGAAGTAATCTTGCGGATGCAGACAGCGGACTGCAGTCAGTAGTGGATGCGCTTGGAAATGAGCAGACGGAGGAGACTGCCGTTTCCTATACTTATCAGGGAAAAGATAAGGTCATGTATTATAAGACATTGGAAAATGGCATGAAATTTGTCCTTACGGCACCAAAAACTGAACTGCAGGAAAAATCCAGACAGCTTGCAAAACAGATATTCGGAGGAGCTGCTTTTGCAATGATACTTACCATAATTATCGGTACAGTACTCGGATTTACAATCACAAAGCCGATCACCCAGATCGACGGTATCGTAAAACAGACGGCTGAATTTGAGTTTGCGAGCAATCCGGCAAACCAGCACCTTTATAAAAGAAAAGATGAAACCGGAAGAATGGCGATATCACTTCATAACATGCGCAAGAATCTGCGGGAAATGGTGGGAAATATCCGCCATGTATACGCAGATCTGAACAATACGACGGAACAGCTTTCGGATACGACAAAGCGTGTGCGTGAGATGAGTAATGTCAACACGGATACAACACAGGAAATTGCTGCTGCAATGGAAGAGACAGCGGCAACAATGGAGACAGTCAATACTACAGTCAGCGATATCAAAGAGCGTGCAACAGATATTGAACGTTATTCCAGTGAAGGACGCGAAGCCTCTGTTGAGGTAAAAGAGCGTGCTGATCAGCTCAAATTAAAGACACAGGCTGCAAGCGAAAAAACGGTTCAGATGTACGAAAATGTACAGCGGAAAACAGAGGCTGCCATGGAGCAGGCGAAGGCGGTAGAAAAGATCAATCAATTTACGCAGGCGATCCTTGAGATCTCAAGCCAGACAAATCTGCTGGCACTCAATGCGTCGATCGAGGCAGCCAGAGCCGGAGAGGCAGGAAAAGGTTTTGCAGTTGTTGCAGGAGAGATCGGTAAACTGGCAACCCAGTCATCCACGACTGTCGGCAGTATTAATGAGATCATAGCTGAGGTCAATGAGGCTGTGGCGAATATGACAGGATGCTTAAAAGAGAGTACAGATTTCTTAGAGCAGACAGTGCTTAAAGATTATGAGGATTTTATGGGAGTTGCAGACCAGTATACAAAGGATGCGACGGTGTTCGATGATGACATGTCTGCCATCAGCGGACAGATCAATACACTGTTAAAATCTATTGTTGAAATCGCGGATGCCATGCAGGGTGTCAGCTCGACGGTTTCCGAGGCGGCTGACGGTGTGGCGGATATCGCACAGAAAACACTTGAGGTTTCCGGAATTGTCCAGGGAAATGAAACACTTGTGGACAATAACCGTGAGAATATTGTACGGCTGAACAGTGTTATCGAAATGTTCCACGATGAAAAATAAATCTTTGCCTTATATATGATTTTTGTATATAATGAGAGGCAGGGTGTCAGAGACGGACAGACCGTGATGGCATCCTGTTTGCATATTTATGACAATAGGTCTGCCCCTGGAATGCGCAGTCTATTGTATACAATATTTTATGCACAGAAATGGAGAATAGTGTGAAACATAAGAATTTTCACACGCAGGAATGGAGAATAACATGGATAACGATATTTTTTCACAGTTCCCGGACAGGGAAACATTTGACAAATACTGGAATGAGAATTATGTTCCTGTTACATACGAGGATGTGGCAGTGGTATTTCGCGATTTTGTAAAATCTGCAGAGGGACATATTTATCTTTCTGATTATGAGGAGAAAGGCTGTATTTCCAAGGAAGATTTCAAGGATAATCTTTCTCAGGAGGCGCAGTTTGCTTTTCAGGATGGACTGACGGAAGTATTTTATGATAAGAATCCGGAGCTTTATGAAACGGCATTTGCACTTTTTGAGGAAGCACAGATGACCGGTCAGGGAGACGCAAGTGTGGCGCAGACTTTTCATGAGACATTTAACGGATTGTATGCAGAGTTTTTAGATACACTGTTTGAGGAAATGTTAAGTAACCGGAAAGATTGAAAGGAGTTTTATGGCTACATTAGGGATTCCGCAGAATACGATTGCGGTCTTACAGAAATATCATTTTAATTTTCAGAAGAAATTCGGACAGAATTTTCTGATCGATCCGCATGTGTTAGAGAAGATCGTTGAAGCAGCAGGAGTGACAAAAGAAGATTTTGTCCTTGAGATCGGTCCGGGTATCGGTACGATGACGCAGTATCTGTGTGAAAATGCCAGAGAAGTGGTTGCGGTAGAAATCGATACCAATCTGATCCCGATCTTAGAGGATACACTGAGTGCTTATGATAATGTGACGGTGATCAATCAGGATATTTTAAAACTGGATATCGCAAAACTTGCGATGGAAAGAAATGATGGAAAACCGATCAAGGTTGTGGCAAATCTTCCATATTATATTACAACGCCGATCATCATGGGACTTTTTGAGAGCCATGTGCCGATCGACAGTATTACGGTTATGGTGCAGAAGGAAGTTGCAGACCGTATGCAGGTAGGACCGGGAACAAAAGATTACGGTGCATTGTCTTTGGCTGTGCAGTTTTATGCAAAACCGGAGATTGTTGCGAATGTTCCTCCAAACTGTTTTATGCCAAGACCAAATGTCGGCAGTGCGGTGATCCGTCTGACCAAACACGAAGAAGTACCGGTGCAGGTGGATGATGAAAAACTGATGTTTAGCATTATCCGCGCATCTTTCAATCAGAGAAGAAAAACACTTGCAAATGGATTGTCAAATGCGCCTCAGGTACATCTTTCCAAGGAAGAGATACAGCAGTGCATCGCAGAGCTTGGTGAACCGCTTACGATCCGGGGGGAGGCACTTACATTAGAGCAGTTTGCTACACTTTCCAATATCATTGGAAGCAGACAGAAAAAATAAAATAGCATCAAAAAGGAGAAGATTATGGACGAAAATCAGAACATGAACAATGGACAGCAGACTTATGGGGACCAGCAGTATAACAATGGACAGCAGACTTATGGGAACCAGCAGTATAACAATGGACAGCAGTATAACAATGGACAGCAGACCTATGGGGACCAGCAGTATAACAATGGACAGCAGATGTATGGAAATCCGCAGTACAACCAGAATACCTGGGCACCGCAGGAACAGCATGGACCGGTTTCAGATATTTTCTGTTATCTGTTACTGATCATAATGCCATTGCGGGAGATCATCAGCATGGTTTCTGCCTCATCCATATTTCAGTCGATGACATATGAAAGTATTATGGATGGCAGCTATATGAATGTGATGTACAGTGGAAATTATGTGATATTTTCCCTGCTCAGTTATGCATTGCTTGCAGCATTTATTATTTTTGTGGTAATCGATATCGTAAAGATCAATAAGCAGAATTACAAAATACTTGGACTGATCTTGTTTGCAATCTTTTTAAAACCGGGATATTATGTGTGGCGTGCACATCTTCTGAAACGAAAAATGGCGTTTCCGATCGTGTACACGGTACTGTATTCTTTACTCATCATAGCTGAGATCGGATTTTCCATGATGCAGGCATTTGGTCTTGTAATGAATATGATGTAAAAAATCTGAATGAGAAGTCTCTCTGTTTCATATATTAAATGGACAGGGAGATTTTTTTATGGGAAGACGAAGAAAAAAACGTACAAATTCATGGTTTACAGGAATCTGTCTGATACTGTTATTGCCGGTTTTTATCACGACACTGATGCAGAGAATGCAGTTGGAAAATCTTATATATGGAAAAGATGGAGTGCAGGGAGTTTTTACTACAGCCGATAGTGAAAAAAATATGGAGGGAGAAATACGGCAGCATCTGGAAAACAGGAAGAGTCTATTAGCGGAACAGACAGAGACGACAGACGATGGCAGGAAAGAAGAGGATGACGCAGTTGAGATAAAGATTTTGCAGATTGTGGCACAGGAAATTGGTGTCGATAAGCCGCCGGAAACAATAAAGGCACAGTGTGTGATCGCCAGAACGAATCTGTATGATGCAATGCAGGCAGGTACAAAGGAGCCGGAGAAAATGACACCGGAGCGCCAGCAGGAATTATGGGGAGAAAATTATGATAAAAATTATCAAAAACTAAAATCCTGCGTGGAGGCAACGGCGGGGGAGGTGCTTTTATATGATGGAACTTACATATATGCAGCGTATCACGCAATTAGCAGCGGACGGACACGCAACATGTCAGAACTATATGAAGATGCAGACATGCCATATCTGGTTATGTCAGAATGTCATGCAGATACCACTGCGGAAGGTTATCTTTCTGTGTTTTATTATGAAAAAGAGGAGTTTCTGGAGAAATGCCGGGCAGCGTATCCTGATGCAGAACTGACAGATCCGGGACAGATTGAGATCAAAAGCCGTGATGCAGCAGAATATGTGACAAAAATCAATGTTGCCGGAGAGACATATGATGGAGAACAGTTCCGTCATGCTTTAGAGCTTCCATCGGCGTGTTTTTCAATCACAGAAATGGATGGTCATGTACGTATCGTGGCAAAGGGAATGGGGCACGGATTTGGCTTAAGTCAGAATACAGCAGAAGAACTCGCAAAAGAAGGGTATGACTACCGGGAGATACTTGAATATTTTTATAAAGGAGCCGTGATCGGGCAGGCTGGGAATTTATAGACAGGAAATAAAAAACAATCGTATAAACCATCCGGAATGTGGCAACACTATGGTTAAAAATAAATAATGGATGGTGAGAAATAATGAAAAAGAAAGGTTTTTTTGGGTACAGACAATATGTAATTGCAGGATTGCTGATCGCTTTAGCAGCGGTTGGAACGACCGCCCTATACAGCAGCAGACAGGAAGAAGAACGGGAGCAGATGGAAGAAGAACTTGCGAGAGAAATGCAGAAGCAGTCAGATGACATTGCAGCGCAGGAAGATTCGGAGCAGTCTGCAGAAGCATCCGCTCTGGTTCCACCCAGACAGTCTTATGATGAGATGGAGAATGAATTAGACGACCCTGCAGTGACAGCAGAAATCGCAGAGGAAGATGATACAGCAGAAACAGAAGAATCAGAAGAGACGGAGCAGCAGACCGTTCAGACCGCAAATACGGCACAGTCACTTCATTTTTCCGAGGAACTGCTCTGGCCGATGGAAGGTAATGTCGTCATTAATTACAGTATGGATTCCACAGTTTATTTTCCGACACTGGATCAGTATAAGTATAATCCGGCAGTGATCATCGCAGGAGAAGTCAACGATAAAGTCTATGCCGTTGCAAAAGGGCAGATCAAGAGTATTAAAAATGATGAGGTAACAGGCTGTACGGTTACAGTTGATCTGGGTGATGGTTATGAGGCAGTTTACGGTCAGTTAAAAGAACTGAATTTTGCAGAGGGAGATTATGTGGAGGCTGGACATGTATTAGGTTATATCGGTGAGCCGACAAAATACTTTACCGTAGAGGGAAGCAATCTGTATTTTGAGCTTGATAAAGATGGAATACCGGTTGATCCGATCGCATATTTTGAATAAAAGAATCAAATAAAACAAAAAGCATTCTTCCTTGAATAAGACACAGTTCTATTTTATAATAAAAGATAGTATTCTTTTTATGGGAGAAAATCTTAGAAAAAATGTCTGGTGTGGAATGAGAGGAGGCAGTGCACATGGAATATGACGGATATGATGAAGTTGTCCGTGCATGGATACAGGGAGTGTACGACAGCCGGGGAAACGATGCGAAACGGACATTGAAGTTTTGTTATGATATCGAACAGTATGCATTGAAAAAAAACGATGCAAAATTGCTTGGATTTGCATACTACTACAGTGCAGAGACCTATTATCTGTTAAATGAAAGTGAAAAGTTCTTTTTCTGCATTACCAAAGGCGTATCTTATCTGAATGAATCCAATCAGTGGAAGCTAGTGGCGCGTGCATATAATCTGATGGCAATTACAGCGATCAATCGGGGAAATGAGCCAATTGCGCTTGATTATTATCTGACCGGATTAAATTTCTGCACAAAATATCAGTTAAAAGAAGAGGAAACCATGATAGATATTAATCTTGGAAATTTATATCTATCATGTGGACAATATTTAGAAGCACAGAGATATTTTGAACATTGCGGACAGCATGTAAAAAAATATGTGAATGATGACAGAAACAATCGTCTGATCACCTGTGTTTATATTGGCATGGGAACAGGTTTTTTGTTCCGTGACATGCCGGATCGGGCAGCACATTATGTGGAGCTTATTTCTGACGAGTGCGCAGGTCGGATTGATGGCATAGAACTCCTTAGTTTTCGCTGTTTTAAGGCACGTGTATGTCATGCGACTGGAAAGGCAGAGGCACGTGATGAATGTATCCGGTTAATCTGTGAGGAGATCAATACAGATATTCCGATCATGGATATTTTCGGAGATCTTTATGAAATCAGCCAGCTGCTGCTTGATATAGGAAATGATGATGCTTTTTTGCGGGTTATGGGAATCTTAGAGCCATTGACGTGGCAGTCAAAGATTGTTAATCTGCAGAGACAGATCATTTCCTTAAAGATCAAGTTTTACCGTATGCATAAAAATAATGATGCATATTTAGAGGCAGCAGGGCAGTATTATGAGTTGTCTGAGGTCATGGAAAAAGAAAAGCAGGCGATGATCGCAAATATGCTTGATGTCCGTGAATCTTTAGAGCGTGCAAATAAAAAAAGACGCGAGATCGAAGAAGCAAATATCAGACTTCAGGAAAAATCAGAAACGGATGCACTGACACGTTTAGCAAACAGATTCCGTCTGAATGATTATTTAGACAACGCATTTGAACGGGCACAGTCGGATCAGACAGCACTTGCGATGGAGATTTTGGATATTGATTATTTTAAGCAGTATAATGATAATTACGGACATCAGGCAGGGGATGAGTGCATTAAGCGGATTGCCGGACAGCTTGAGATGATGCAGAATGACAGGATTTTCTGTGCAAGGTATGGTGGGGATGAGTTTATTATCCTTTACCAGAACATGACAGAAGAAGAAGTCAGACATGCGGCAGAAGGGTTGAGACAGAGGATTATGGATCTTGCGATCCGGCATGCATATTCGCAGGCAATGTCTATTGTGACGATCTCCCAGGGAATCTGTTATGATATTCCGAAAGATGATACAAAAAGCTGGGACTTTTTACATGCGGCGGATGCAATGCTTTATCATGTTAAGAAAAAATCCAGAAATGATCTTGCAATGGGACATTTAGCGGATGCAAGCGATAAATAAAACAGGAAACATTTCTGAAAATGCGGCATAGAATATAACAGATACAAACAAAAATCCGCAATCGAGTTTTTCACACGGAAAACCGGAAGTAAAAATTGATGCAGTAGAATGGATAAGATACAGGATTGTCGATTGCTTTTAAATAGGAAGTAATACCCGGACCAGAGGCCTTGTGACAGATTCTGCCAGATGTCGTGGTTTGGGGTACATAATTCCCGAAAATCCGCGGTTGTAATGAACGTTGAACCGGGGAATTTCTTGACAAAAGTACGGGCACCGTGTTATCATTCAGACTGTTGCGCTTATGGGGGCTGTTGATCAGCCCCTTGTTTTACGCGCGCCTATGGCGCACGTTTCTATAGAAAGGAAATATATGGAAACAGTTAGATTCGACCAGTTAGATTTATATCCGCAGGTATTGCGTGCAATAGCAGAAATGGGATTTGAAGAGGCAACACCGATACAGAGCCAGGCAATTCCAGTTGTGATGTCCGGTGTGGACGTCATTGGACAGGCACAGACAGGAACAGGAAAGACAGCATCATTTGGAATCCCGGTACTGCATAAAGTAGATCCGAATAATAAAAAAACACAGGTTATCATCTTATCACCTACAAGAGAACTTGCAATTCAGGTGGCAGATGAGATCCGTAAACTTGCAAAATATATGCATGGAGTGAAAATCCTTCCGGTATACGGCGGACAGGAGATCAGCCGTCAGATCAAAGCGTTGAAGGGTGGAGCACAGATCATTATCGGTACACCGGGACGTGTCATGGATCATCTGCGAAGAAAAACGATCCGCTGTGAAGCAGTGAATACGATCGTACTTGACGAAGCGGATGAAATGTTAAACATGGGATTCCGTGAGGACATTGAAACAATTTTGGAGTATATTCCGGAAGAAGGCAGACAGACAGTATTATTTTCTGCTACCATGCCAAAGCCAATCTTGGATATTACCAAAAAATATCAGCATGACGCGGTGACGATCAAAGTAGTAAAAAAAGAGCTGACCGTTCCAAATATCGAGCAGTATTATTATGACGTAAAGAGAAAAGACAAGATTGAAGTTTTAACCAGACTTCTTGATTATTATAATCCGAAACTTTCCCTCGTGTTCTGTAATACAAAACGTATGGTGGATGAACTTACCGAGGAATTGCAGGGACGCGGATATTTTGCTGAGGGACTGCACGGAGATATGAAGCAGACACAGCGAGATCGTGTAATGCGCGGTTTCCGTACCGGAAAGACAGAAATACTGATCGCTACTGATGTTGCAGCGAGAGGCATCGATGTAGATGATGTGGAAGCGGTATTTAATTATGATATTCCGCAGGATGATGAATATTATGTACACCGTATCGGAAGAACAGGACGTGCAGGAAGAACAGGACGTGCATTTACTTTCGTCAAAGGAAAAGAAGTATATAAATTAAAAGATATCATGCGTTACTGCAAAACCAAGATCGTTGCAATGCCGATCCCGTCCACGGATGATGTGGCACAGATCAAGGCTGAAAAGGTCATGGAAGAGATCGGAAGGATCATCGATGAGGAAAATTTAAAAGATACGATCGATATCATCGAAAAGCAGATCAATGAATCCGATTATACCGCAATGGATATTGCTGCAGCATTCTTAAAACAGGCGTTGGGACAGATCAGTCTTGACAATGACAGAGAGGACTCTTTTGATTTTGACAATACCGGAGCGGAAGAGGGCATGGTGCGTCTGTTTATCAACATCGGTAAAAAAGACCGCGTGAAACCGGGCGATATCTTAGGTGCGGTTGCAGGCGAATCCGGCATGCCGGGTAAATTAGTTGGTGCGATTGATATGTATGATAAATATACGTTTGTGGAAGTGCCAAGAGAGTATGGCAAAGAAGTATTAGAAGCCATGAAAAATGCAAAGATCAAAGGACGTTCCGTTAATATGGAGCCGGCAAACCAGAAATAAAAAGTTTAAGTCCGTGAGTGAAAATATTTCCGGTCAAAAAAATCCCATGGGAAATGATTTTATAAATCAGTTTCCCACGGGATTTTTTTGGTTATAGGATTGTGAACTACTTTTTTACACCCGAAACTTCGTAGAAGATTACTGCCCAATTTTACTTACGATCGTGCGGTTGATCTTTACTAAGAAGAAGGCAGTTGCACACACAGATACCAGCTCGGCGATCGGGAAGGCCCACCATACCAGATTGACATTGCCGGACTGTGCTAACAGGTATGCTGCCGGGAGCAGGATCACTAACTGTCTTGCAATGGATATGCACATACTGTAGACTGCTTTTCCAAGTGCCTGAAAAATACTGCTGCAGGAAATTCCAAAACCGGCAAGCAGGAAACTTAAACTGATGATACGCAGCGCAGGGACACCGATGGAGAGCATGGTGTCGGAAGCCTGAAACATGGAGAGAAGCTGCTTTGGAAAGAGCTGGAATAAAAGCAGGCCGACTGCCATGATGCTGACTGCATAAGCGACACAGTGTTTTAAAGTTTTTGTGACACGCTCTTTGTTTCCGGCACCGTAGTTGTATGCCATAACCGGGATGACACCGTTGTTTAAACCAAAAGCCGGCATAAATACGAAGCTCTGCAGTTTAAAGTAAACGCCGAACACCGCGGTTGCAGTGGAGGAAAACGCGATCAGGATACGGTTCATACCGTAGTTCATCACGGAACCGATCGCCTGCATTACAATAGAAGGAACACCGATCACATAAATCTGTCCGATAATATTTTTGTCCGGGCGGAAATGGTGCAGGTCAATCTGTACTTCCTTATTTTTTGTGTGGTTTAAAACAATTGCCAAAATACCGGCAATCATCTGTCCGATGACGGTTGCAGCAGCAGCACCGGAAATGCCCATTTTCGGGAGACCAAACAGACCAAAGATGAGAACCGGATCGAGAGCGATATTGATGATCGCACCGACACCCTGTGTATACATGGTATAAATGGTTTTTCCGGTTGCCTGCAGCATACGCTCAAACATAAGCTGCGTAAAAATACCGAAAGAAAGACAGCAGCAGATCGTCAGATACTGTTTTCCGTAAACAATGATTTCTTCAATATCTGTCTGGCTGCGGAAAAACGGCTCTGCGAAAAACAGACCGATGATCAAAAAGAGCAGATAGCTGACAACAATTAAAAATACAGCGTTTTCTGCGATCTTATTCACTTTTTCTGTATCCTTTTCTCCTAAGGAGCGGGCTAAAAGTGCATTGACACCGACGGCGGTTCCGACACCGACAGCGATCATAAGGTTCTGAATCGGGAAAGCCATAGATACGGCAGTCAGTGCATTTTCACTGATCATGGCAACAAAAATACTGTCGACGATATTGTAGAGTGCCTGCACAAGCATGGAGATCATGATCGGCAGGGACATTGAGATAATAAGTTTGTCAATCGGCATGACGCCCATTTTATTTTCTTCCATATAAAAAGCTCCTTTGTAAAAATTTCCATAATTTACTCCCGGAAAATAAAAAACTTCCGGGAGCGCTACTTTCCTATATTATCATTCCTTTTACGGGAACACAAGCGGTAACTTCATCAAATCTTAATGTTTTGACTGATTGGAAATTCATAATTATTCCGTTACAATAAGAGCATGATCATAAAGAGACAGGTTTATGTAAAAATCTATCAGAAACCTGCGGAAAAGGGGACAACATGTACAGTATACTGGTGTGCGATGATGAAAAAGATATTGTTTCGGCATTAAAAATCTATCTGATGGCGGACGGTTATCAGGTATTTGAGGCATATAACGGAAAAGAAGTGCTTGAGGTGTTAAAGTCGCATGACATCCATCTGGTACTGATGGATATCATGATGCCTGAGATGGATGGAATCTCTGCCATGGTAAAAATCCGGGAAACAAGCAATGTTCCGGTGATCTTACTGACGGCAAAAAGTGAAGATACAGACAAAGTTTTAGGACTCACGGTCGGAGCGGATGATTATATCACAAAACCATTTAATCCGGTGGAAGTTCAGGCACGTGTGAAATCACAGCTCAGACGCTATATGCAGCTTGGAGGCGGAGCAGTCAAAAAAGATGTTCTCTCAATTGGCGGGATCGAACTTGACGACCGCAGCAAAGAGGTGTCGCTTGATGGCGAAAAAATCTCGCTGACGCGCACGGAATACGATATTTTAAAACTTCTGATGGAGCATCCCGGAGAGGTGTTTTCCCCGAATCAGATTTACGAGCAGGTATGGCAGGACAATCCATACGGAACAGAGAATACCGTAGCAGTACATATCAGACATCTGCGGGAAAAAGTAGAATATAATCCGGCAGAGCCGCGGTATCTGAAAGTTGTGTGGGGACGTGGTTATAAAATGGAAGGACAGGTGTAAAAAGTGGAAAAGTGGAAAGGTTCGATCATGGCAAAGATCATTGCCTGGATCGTGCTGAGTGCAAGTGCACTTTGTTTTATATTTGGTGCGGCAGGCTCAGTTTTTATGATAGAGGAAGGTGTTTATAACAATTCAAAAGATGATATAAGAAAGCAGTGGTTTGAACAGGTATCCTTTCAATATGGGTTGTCTGCAATCGATGATCTAAGGAGAGAGCGGACAGAAGGTATGGATACAAGTCCGTATTTTAAATATGGAATTATCAAGGCAGAGAGCTTGGACGGAATCGACTTAAACGATGAGAAATCGTATGCAGTCCGCAATTTTTCCGATAAGATAAGCATAGATGATGTATATACGAACAGTGTGGAGCTGTCGGATGAGGATCAGATCGTTTATACAAATGGAAATTTCCTGACCGGCGGCGGTGTGGAACTCATGTATTCCGGGGATAATTCATATGTCAGCATTTATGCGGACCGGATCTGTTATGATGAAGCGAAAGGCATTTTTGTATATCTGGCAGGAAATGAGTATTACCCGGTGCAGCAGATCGAGGTGGAATCAGAAAAATCCGGCAATCTGATTTTTACTTATGATGCAGAGAAAAAAATGTACCGGAATGAGCAGACACAGACAACAGACAGCGGGTTTATGACAGATGGGACAGGAGAGTATGATATAGCAGAATCTACAGAATCCTCCATCACGGATGTGGCAGGTGAGTATGTTTCTGCAGAGTCAACGGAAGAAACAATTACGGATGTAAAGGAAAACGAAAAAGTTGCAGCAGAATCCACAGAAGAACCGATTAAAATGGATGTGCTGGATCAGGAATATATCACATTTGATATGCTTGATGGCACACAGTGGGATGTGAAAAACTGGGATTATCTGCTGTTAGACGGTGTTCGTGGGATATCCATGGATGAGATTGACCGGGTAGATTCCTCTGAAAAAAACGCGGAAAATGCAGATATTTCTTATACAACATATGGTGATTATTATCTGGATGGTAATTATACACTCTGGGTAAATATGGGGCAGAAGACACCGAAAATCACTTATCAGTTGATCGTACTTCTTCCGCAAAATGTGGGAACAGACAAGAACAGCACAGACTGGTATGTACAGGCAAATACCCTGCTGGATTTTGTATACAGCATGCGCTATACAGCGCTGGTTGTGATGTTTTTCAGTTTTATCATCGGAGTTGCAGCGTTTGTATTTCTGATGTGCGCAGCGGGACACCGTAAGGGGACAGACAAGATTGTTACGACCGTCTGGGATCACATGTGGTTTGATGTTTTTGCAGTACTTATTGTGCTGGCAGAGGTATTTATATTTTACGTGGCATTTATGTTTCTGGCAAATATAGATATTATGTATCTGCCATTTATCCTGTTTGTGACTGCGATTGCAAGTCTTTGTATGGGATGGCTGCTGTTACTGTTTTTATTGAGTTTTGCAGTGCGGGTAAAACTTGGAAAATGGTGGAGACATACTCTGTGTTACCAGATCTGCAGCAAAATCAGAAAATTTTTTCATATGATATGGGAAAATATTGGATTTTTATGGAAAGTGATTTTAGTCATGCTGGTGCTTGCGTTTCTTGAAGGAATTGCAGTGCTCATGTTTTTGAATACAGGCATTGCTTTCTTTCTTTGGCTGGTGGAAAAACTGATTTTATATCCACTCATTCTGTGGTGCTGTGTACAGTTAAATCAGTTAAAAACCGGAACGGAAAAAATTGCAGGCGGCGAGCCGGGCTATCAGATCGGTACAAAGCATATGACCGGTATATTTAAGGAACAGGGAGAGCAGATCAATCACATCAGTGATGGCATGACGCATGCGATCGAGGAGAGGATGAAGAGTGAACGGTTTAAGACAGAACTGATCACAAACGTTTCCCACGATATCAAGACACCGCTGACATCCATCATCAATTATGTTGATCTGTTGGAAAAAGAAGATCTGCACAACGAGACAGCGCAGGAATATTTAGAGGTATTAGATCGTCAGTCGGGACGTTTAAAGAAATTGATCGAGGATCTGATCGAGGCATCAAAGGCATCTACCGGAAACCTTCCGGTACATTTGGAAAAGTTGGAAGCCGGAATATTTATGACGCAGACCGTCGGGGAATTTGAGGAAAAGACAAAAGCTGCAGGACTTGATCTTGTGATCGAAAAGCCGGATACACCAGTCTATATTATGGCAGACAGCAGACATTTCTGGCGTGTCATCGATAATCTGATGAATAATATCTGCAAATATGCCCAGAACGGAACGCGTGTCTACATCAACCTTGAGGTAAAAGAGGCACAGGTGTCCATCACCTTCCGCAATACTTCAAAATACCCGCTCAATATCAGCAGCGAAGAACTGATGGAGCGTTTTGTGAGAGGCGATGAATCCAGAAATACGGAAGGAAGCGGACTTGGACTTTCCATTGCAAACAGTCTGATGGATCTTATGGGTGGCACATTCCGTCTGTATGTGGATGGAGATCTGTTTAAGGTTGTGCTCGGATTTGCCGAGGCAAAAGAGAAAAAAGATGAAAACTAATTACCAGAAAGCATGGATGTCCGGAGGGCACCATGCTTTTTGTCTTGAACTTTGTTATTTGACGTTAGCATTTGTAGATTTTGCTGCTAAAATCAGATTGTGAAAAGGAATACCGGAGGGTATAATATAAAGTAAGAATTTATTGAATTAGTGGAAAAATACTGTATGGAACAATTTGAATAAAAAATTACACGGAGATCAGTGTGAAAAATAACATTTTTCACACGCAAGATTTGTGCTTACGCACAAACTTGATATGCAAATAAAAACGTTGTTTTTATTAAAAAGACAGCGCAAGAATGGAGATTTTTATGGACAACAATAAAATTGATGAAGGATTACAGGGAAACGAAAAAATAGAGACTGCGATTGCAGCATTACAGCAGGAACCAAGCGAGGAGATGTTAGCACATACCCTGACTGTAATACGCAGGCGCATGAAAGAAGGCGGTCAGTTTATCATAGCGGTAGAACCGCCAAAAGGCGATGATCAGATGCAGGTGCAGGCAATACAGACACCAGACGGCAATCGCTGGTGGGCGGCATTTACCAGTTTCGAGGAAGAATTAAAGGGCAGCGGCAGTGTGATGTCCACATTTTTGACGGGGATGGAGCAGGCATTTCGCACCGTTCTCATGGCAGAAGAGGTTAATGGGATCATTGTAAATCCGTGGAATCGGACGATTATGTTAGATAAGAATCTGATACGGATCATACTTGGGGAACAGGAATAGTTTTATTATTTAATTGCAACAGCATTTATGCAGAAAATTTTGAATGATAGTTAATGGCTTACGAAAAAAGAGGAACAGGTGTTTTGTACCTGTTCCTCTTAAAATGCTTATTTTTGCGTTCGCCAATTAGCCAAAGTATCTATTTAATAATCCTTCGAACGCTTTACCATGACGAGCCTCGTCACGAGCCATCTCATGAACGGTATCATGGATTGCATCAAGGTTTGCAGCTTTTGCACGTTTTGCAAGATCAGTTTTTCCTGCTGTTGCGCCGTTCTCAGCGTCAACTCTCATCTGAAGGTTCTTCTTGGTGCTGTCTGTTACAACTTCACCGAGCAGCTCTGCAAACTTAGCAGCATGTTCTGCTTCTTCCCATGCAGCTTTTTCATAGTAGGAACCAACTTCCGGATAACCTTCACGGTAAGCAACACGAGCCATTGCAAGATACATACCAACTTCAGAGCACTCGCCCTCGAAGTTTGCTCTTAAATCAGATACGATATCTTCGCTTACGCCTTTTGCAACGCCTACAACGTGCTCAGCAGCCCATACTTTTTCACCTTCCTGTAATTTGAACTTCTCAGCTGGAGCTTTACATACCGGGCAGATCTCCGGAGCTGCATCGCCTTCATAAACATAACCACATACTGTACATACATACTTTGCCATAATCTTAATCTCCTTTTTGAAAAATATTATTTGTTTACTGTAATAGATTTCCCCGCTTATTTGAAATCTATTACTGTGTGCTTTAAATTGATATCAGTAACTATTACTGATTTTAAATGAAAAACTTCTTTTTGTCAAGACTATTTTTACGTCATTTTTGAAGTTTTTGAGGGAAAACAATCAGGAAGTCTGTATTTTGCCTTTGCAGGAAGGGCATTTTCCATAAAAATATGTTACATGTCCTTCAATCTCGCCGTCAAAGTCCTGTGCGGCAAGAACATTGATATGATCCAGTCCTGTTACATTCAGATCCAGAACGCTTCCACATTCTTTACAGATAAAATGGTAATGTGGTTTTGGATTACCGTCAAAACGATCAGGTCCGATTCCTGTAGACAGCTTCTGGATCTCACCGATATCTGCAAGCAATGAGAGATTGCGGTATACCGTGCCAAGGCTGATATTCGGAAATTCTTCCTTGATATTCATATAGACGGTCTCTGCGGTAGGGTGGTCATAACGCGAGATTAAAAACTTCTTGATGGATTCCCGCTGCTTACTTCGTTTCAGCATTTTACCATCCTTTCTTAATAATAGTAATTGTTACTAAAATTATCATATGATAATTAATAAAAAAAGTCAACAGTATATTTGACATAGAACAGAAAAATCAGCATATAAATAGAAAAAAAGTAACAGAGAGTGCCTATGGCGGGAATGAAACGGTTTATTACATATATATATGCCTATGAAAATACAAAAAAAGCAGGAAATACAGGATTTGCCCGAATCGAGCTGCGTGGAGAAGAATGCAGATTAGAAATCCATCTGCGGGGTGTCTATGCGGCACAGACTCATTGTAAGATTTATCTGTTCCGTAAACAGGGCAGGGGGATAGAAGGAAGCCTGATTGGAGAAATGGATGTCCGTAATGGTGCAGGGGATTTTAACGTAATTATGAAAACAGCACATATACCGACATCATTGCTTAGCTTTTTTGAGATGGAAGGAATTTTTTTGTGCAGTGAAGATGGAAGTATTTTTATGAGCCGATGGACAGAGGGAGAGCCACTTGCTGTGGATATGGAACACTTCATAGAGTGGAAGGCAGAGCAGACGGAAGAAAATATATATGCAGAAGAAAAACAACAGGAAAATAAAATCCAGACCGCCCAATTTGACCGGGAATCTGACAATGAACTCAGAGCAACCGAACTTCCAGCCCGTAATTTCTTCCCACAGTACCAGTGGAAGGATATCTGGGAACAGTTTTTAAAAAGTCATCCGGCAAGCATGCCTTTTTCAGAAAAGAATATTACCTGCATTAAAATTGAATTAAAGGATATCAGAGAGCTTCCGAGGAAATACTGGTATCTTGGAAATAATAGTTTTTTGCTGCATGGATTTTTTAATTACAGATATCTTGTGCTTGGAAAAATAGAAGAAGATAACGAAGATAAATGGTTTCTCGGAGTGCCTGGAATTTATCAGAATCAGGAGCGTGTTATGGCGATCATCTTTGGGTTTCCGGAATTTATGCCGGAGCAGGTGGAAAACCGGTTTGGCTGCTGGTATCGTTTTATAGAGGAATAGTTATAAGTAAATAATCCTTAGCTTTCATCAGATGGGTTGAGGTATGCGTAGCGCAGATGGTCTTCCCAGCGGTTCTGGATAAGAAAGCAGCCGCGTTCTACACCTTCGTATTGGAAACCAATTGATTCTAAAAGATATATGGATGCTTTATTTTCCGGCATAACGCGAGCAAACACGCGGTGAAGATGGAGATCATAAAAGGCAAGACGCATAGCACCTTTGACAGCTTCTGTGGCATACCCCATGTGACGAAATGCTGCGTCAAATTTATAGCCAATTTCTGTACAGGAATATGCGGCAAAGCGGATGTCATGAAGGCATACGGTTCCGATGATCGTCAGGGGATCTTCTTTCCGGAAAACATAGAAACGGATGCACTGCTGTTTCAGGGCGAGATCCCATTCACATTTCAAAACAGCCTGCTGGTAGGATGCAGTATAAAAATTATCCAGTCTAGCCGGTTCATAGGCTTCAAAACTTTCGCGGTTGCGGTTCTGGAAATTTAAGACTGCATTGGCGTAGTTTGGAGTCAGGACTTTTAGGAACAGGCGCTCTGTCTCAAATTCATATTTTAAAGAAGCGTTTTTTCGCTGCATGCAAGGTGCTCCCTTCTCGACAAAAATGAAAAAGTGCGGTAAAATACTGCATATTATATAGTATAACATTTTGGGGAAACTGTCCATGAATCAGGATGAAAAATACATGAAAGCAGCGATCCGGCAGGCAAGGAAAGCATACGCCTTAGATGAAGTACCGATCGGCTGCGTGATCGTGCAGGATGATAAGATCATTGCACGCGGGTATAACAGAAGAAATACAGAAGGCAATACGTTAGCACATGCGGAACTGACTGCCATACGTAAGGCAAGCAGGAAAACGGGAGACTGGCGGTTAGAGGACTGTACGATGTATGTGACGTTAGAGCCGTGCCAGATGTGTGCAGGGGCGATCGTTCAGAGCCGGATGAAAAAAGTGGTGATCGGAAGCATGAATCCGAAGGCGGGATGTGCCGGTTCGGTGCTAAATCTGCTTCAGATGCAGCAGTTCAACCATCAGGTCGAGATTGAAAAAGGAGTGTTAGGAGAAGAGTGTTCGGAAATGCTTTCCACATTTTTCAAGGAACTTCGCCAGAAAAAGAAGTCCAAAGAGCTGTATCCGTCTTGACAATACAGGGCAAAATAGGCTATACTTAAATCTCCGAGCAGCCGGGGTGGTAGCGGTACCCTGAACCAGCAATCCGCTATAGCTGGGGTGATGCCGAACGGAGGGTTGTCAGATTGTGGAGCTGCCCTTCATAAGTGGCGTTGAAGTTTGGGTCTTACGCAACAGGAATCTGTGAACCGGGTCAGGTCAGGAATGGAGCAGCCCTAAGCAGAAGCTCTTGTGTGCCGTAAGGGTGCCTGGGCCGAGTTAACTGTGGAGGTAACGTCTGTGGTCTGGATTCGATGGGAGGCGCTCGGTTTTAATTTATGACAATCGGAATGTTCGCAGAGCGTGCATTGATTGGATTGATTTTGATAGTTGAAAGGAATAACAGTGGATAAACTCAGAAAAGGACTGTATCAGGTAAGTGAAGGTTTAGAACTCATCATAGCATTAGTTGCCGTGATCGGTGTGGTCATTGCAACACTTAATCTTTTTCCGGAACTCTTATTATACTGGCAGAACCGGACGGACGCGGAAGCGTTTCTTATCTTTCTTGATGCCGTTTTTGATGTGGTGATCGGGTTGGAGTTTATCAAGATGCTCTGCAAACCGAGTTCCCAGAATATCATGGAAGTGTTGATCTTTTTGATCGCACGCCATATGATCGTGCAGAAAACATCAGCACTGGAAGATCTGCTTTCGGTTGTCAGCATTGGAATATTATTTTTCTTCCGCAGATTCATGCTTGCAACAAAACCGGATAAAGAGCAGCATGTGCCGGAACTTTTTGGGGCAATCCGAAATGCAGGAAATAAAAAGGAGAGAGAATCCGCAGACAGTGAAGAGTAAACGGGTTTTCATGTGATAAATAAAAGGTACCGCAGGTCATAATCTGATCTGCGGTACCTTTTTGTATGAAGAAAAATACAATTTACGTTAATTTTTTCACAAAGATACTGACAGTATATCAAAATTGAGAGAATATGTCAAATAAAACTGCATTTATTTGAATACAAATATTGAATTTCAAAAAAACTGCTATATAATGAAAACATGACACGCGCTGGTAGAGAGCGCCAATTACATTATATAAAAAGTGAGGAAATAATCATGTTTGGATTTGGACAACTGATCGACATCTTAAAAAAAGATCCTAAGAAAATCGTATTTACAGAAGGCGATGATCCTCGTATTTTAGAAGCTGCTTCCCGTCTGTTAGCAGGAACATTCCTTCATCCGATCTTAATCGGTAGCCCGGAGAAAATCGCTGTAGAGGCTGAGGAGAGCGGTTTTAATATCCGTGGAGCAGAGATCATTGATCCGGCTAACTACGACAGAATGGATGAGATGATTTCTTTATTCTGCGAACTTCGTAAGAGTAAAGGTGTGACACCGGAGCAGGCAAAGGGTATCCTTTCCCAGGCAAACTACTTCGGAACAATGCTTGTAAAAATGGGCGTTGCTGATGCACTTCTTGGTGGAGCTACTTATTCAACAGCAGATACTGTACGTCCGGCATTACAGCTGATCAAAACAAAACCGGGCAATACAATCGTATCTTCCTGCTTTATCATGGTTCGTCCTGCAGCTACCGGTGAGAACGAAGTTCTTGCAATGGGTGACTGTGCGATCAATATTCATCCGACAGAGGATGAGTTAGTTGAGATCGCAGGTGAGACAGCACAGTGTGCGAAGATTTTCGGTGTTGATCCTAAGGTTGCATTCTTAAGCTACTCTACACTCGGTTCCGGTAAAGGTGAGGATGTAGACAAAATGCGCAACGCAGCAAGCAAAGCAAAGGCAAAATACCCGGATCTTCCAATTGAAGGAGAACTTCAGTTCGACGCAGCAGTTTCTCCGCGTGTAGCACGTACTAAATGCCCGGGTAATCCGGTTGCAGGTCATGCAAACACATTTATCTTCCCGGATATCAATGCAGGAAATATCGGATACAAGATTGCACAGCGTCTTGGTAACTTCGAGGCTTATGGACCGATCTTACTTGGATTAAATGCTCCGATCAACGATTTGTCCCGTGGATGTAATGCAGCAGAAGTTTATTCTATGGCTATCATTACAGCAGCACTTGCATAAGATAATGTGTAAGAAACTGTTGGCATGAATCAATCCAGTGCATAACAGTATATTTTAAATAAAATGTCAGTATGACGAGAGAGTAACGTGGCATGGCGTAAGCTGTGCCACGTTTTGCATGGGGATAAATTTTAAAATAAGATTTTTATATGCAGGAAATGAGGAGAAATATGGAGCAGCCGCTTTTTACAAGAGAAGATTTAAAAAAATTGATCATACCACTGATCATTGAACAGATGCTGGCACTCAGCATTGGTCTGTTTGATACTTTAATGGTGTCATCCTGCGGGGAAGCTGCGGTTTCGGGCGTATCGCTTGTAGACAGTATCAGTGTGCTGTTGATCCAGATATTGTCGGCGCTTGCGACCGGTGGAGCTGTTGTGTGCAGCCAGTATCTCGGTAAAAAAATGCCGGAGAAAGCAAAACTTTCGGCGGGTCAGTTGATGTTTATCATGCTCACATCATCTGGTACTGTGATGATACTGGTACTGTTTCTGCACCGTTTTTTATTGCGTGCAATTTTCGGACAGATCGAAGCAGATGTTATGGACGCAGCTCAGATTTATTTTCTGATCTCTGCGATATCTTATCCGTTCCTCGGCGTGTATAATGCAGGAGCAGCACTGTTTCGAAGCATAGGGAATAGTAAGATCAGCATGTATACAAGCCTTGTTATGAATGTGATCAATATCGGAGGCAATGCGATTTTGATTTATGGGTTTGGAATCGGTGTGACAGGTGCGGCGCTTGCGACACTGATCGCACGAATGGTATCTGCACTTGTTATGGTAGTGTTGTTGTCGAAAAAAGATAATCCGCTCTGCATCACGACACCGGGATGTATGCGTCCAAAGAAAGACGTGATCGGGAAAATTCTTAAGATCGGTATTCCAAGTGGTATTGAAAATGGAATGTTTCAGATCGGCAAACTTTTAGTATCAAGCCTGACTGCAACATTTGGAACGGCTGCGATCGCAGCAAATGCCGTAGCAAACAGCATCGCAGGCTTTGCAAATATTCCGGGAATTGCCATCGGGCTTGCAATGGTCACAGTAATCGGACGATGTATCGGTGCAGGGGAAAAAGAACAGGCAAAACGGTACAGTAAAAAACTGTTGGGACTTGCATATGGCGGCATGTGTCTGACGGACATTACGTTATTGATCCTGGTTCGGCCATTGGTTGGCTGTTTTTCTCTTTCCGGGGAGGCATTTACGATTACAGTGCAGCTTCTGCGGACATTTTCCATTTGTGCCATGCTGATCTGGCCATTAAGTTTTGCATTGCCGAATGTCCTGCGTGCTGCGGGAGATGCAAAATATACCATGGAGGTCAGCGTATTTTCCATGTGGGTATTCCGAGTTGCAAGCAGTTATTTCTTTGCGGGTACGTTAAAAATGGGAGTTCTTGGTGTATGGATCGGAATGTATGTGGACTGGGTGTTCCGTTCACTCCTGTTTGTAATACGGTATAAGCGGGGAAAATGGCTCAATAAACGTGTTGTATGAGAAGTTATAGATTGAAAAACCTAGATATACAGGCAAATAAAAATTGTGCGACAATATATAAAATAAAAATGAAAATTTAGATAATAAGTGGATAACTCTGTGGATAATGTGGATAAGAGTGTATAATAGTGGAAAACAGTAAATTTGTTGCACAATTATAAATTATATGTAAAATAAAAGGAAAATATACATAAAATATAAAAAAAGAGACATATCGCAGTCAACTTAATTGGTTTTTGCAATATGTCTCTTGTTTTTAGGTATTATTTTTCAGGATGTCTGTCGATCATACGCTCAATCAGTTCTACGGATTCTTCGATACCGTAGCATGCACTGTTGATACAAAGATCATAGTTTACGGCATCGCCCCATTTACGTCCGGTATAAAAATGATAGTACTGCTCATGTCCTTTATCAATCTTTTTCAAACGGCGAACGGCTTCCCTGAGTGGAAGATTGTTTACCTCCATCATACGGTGCACACGCTGTTCAAACGGAGCGGTGATGAAGATACTGATGTGTGGGATGCGGTTGTTTGTCAGAATCACATCTGCACAGCGTCCCATTACGATAAAGTCTTCTTTTTTTGCCATTTCCACGATCAGATCACTCTGATTGAAAAATACTGCATCTTTTTTTGGCAGACCGTGATAACGGCTGAAATCTTTTAAGAAACGCTTGGCGTTGGTATCGTGTTTAGCTACTTTATCAAGTTTGGCTGTAAAACTGTCGCGGTCTGTAACGGAATCTTTTTCTGCCTCTAAACGCTCTAATACGCGGTTGAAAATCTCAACATCATAGTAGTTGATCTTTAATGCATCTGCAAGTGCAAAACCGATATCAGTACCGGCACTTCCGTGTGTTCTTCCGATACAGATGATCAGATGATCGTCTTTGGAAAATTTCTGGTGCAGGTTGGATGTATTTAAGGAAGCAAGATTCTGGTCAAGGATATCGACCGAACCAAAACTTGCAGGCAGTTCTGCAATCTGGTGTAAAATCTCATTGTATTCATGCATCATACGGCTGCGGTCCTCTTTATTGCGGATCGTACGTGCCATATTACCGATTAAAGCAATCTCACTGCGGAGCAGGTGTCCCTGCGGGTGTGTGGAGATCAGGGTTGTCAGGTTACGAATGCTTGTTTCTTTGTCGCCGGTAAAAGTGCGTCCAAGGGAAGAACCTATCAGACGGTAAACTTCACTGTCGAGATCATAAATGCGGGTAGCAAGTGCCCGTGATGTTTCGATATTATTTTCCATTGTGAAATCCCCCCTTTATAAAAAGAATACCAGAGTGTCAATGATAAACACCGGAACTAAAAATACGATTGACCATAATAAGTATCCGAAGAACGATGGCATGCGCACACCGTTCTCGTCAGAGATGGATTTTACCATAAAGTTTGGTGCATTTCCGATATAAGTGTTTGCACCCATAAATACGGCACCACAGGAGATCGCAGTGAGCATCTTGACCGGAATTGTTCCGACGGTAGTTGCAATACCCTGCGAAAAACCAAGTGTACCTGCGGTTGTCAGGAATACCAGATAGGTCGGTGTGTTATCAAGGAAACTGGAAAGTGCACCGGTTGCCCAGAACATTTCAAATGGTTTGGAAAGACCAAGCTCCGGTCCCATGGATTTAAGAAGCATCAGCGCCGGCTGCATGGTAATAAAAATACCGATGAAGAGAACGGCAACTTCTTTGATTGCACCCCAGGTAAAGTGGTTGCTGGTACGGATCTGCGGGTCTGTTGTTTTAAAGGAGAGTAAAGCGGCAAGCAGGATGATGGCAACCTCAATAATAGAAGGAAAACCAAGAGTTACTTCACGGAATATACGGATACCACGTACATTTCCGGCTGCATCCTGAAATGCGGCAAGGTTTGGAAGTGTTCCGCTTAAAATAACGGCAGCAACGATCATAACCAGGAAGATGATGTTGTGCAGACCATCGATTTTTAAAGTAGTACCGGCTTTGCTGATATCCGGTTTTCTGCCGTTTGCGATATCTTTGCGGTAATTGTGACGGTCTAAGAGATAAAATACAGTCAATAAAATTACCATATTAAAGATTAAAATCGGGAACAGATGCATGCTCCAGAAGAACGGAACACCACGCATAAATCCCATTAAAAGTGGCGGATCACCGATTGGGGTTAAGCATCCTCCCATATTCGAGATCAGGAAAATGAAGAATACCATAATGTGACTCTTGTGCTGACGCCAGGAGTTCATCTTGATCATCGGACGTACCATTAACATACTGGCACCCGTTGTACCGATACAGCTGGAAAGTAAGGTACCGATTGCAAGGAAGATTACGTTGACACGCGGGGAACCTGCGAGATCGCCTTCTAAAGTGATGTTACCGGCAACACAGAACAGACCAAATAACAGGACGATAAAAGTCAGGTAATCGTTTAAAATACACTCAAGTACTGTTTCGACCGCATCGCCGGCACTATAGGTCACTGCAAATGGAATAATAAATAACAGGGACCAAGCAGCTACGGCAAGCGGCTGGTTTTTCTCCCACCATTCCGGTTTTACAAGCGGAAGTACTGCGATACAGAGTAACAGACCGGCAAATGGGATACAAAGCCATACCGGAACGGTTGCAGTACTGCTTTCGCCGGATTCTGCTGCGAGAATCGTTAGCGGTGTGAAAAGCAGCATAGTTGCGATGCTTCCACAAAGAGCAAGTAACTTTTTCATAAAATCAGCCTCCAAATTCTATGATATATAAATTCATATCATTATTTGTTGATTGCAAAAAAATGTCAATAGATAGTCTTTTTGCAAGGTTAAATCTTAACACAATCTGAATTTTTTTTCTGCCAGAAAATAAAAAAAGCGTAAAAACAATAAAAAAAATACAAAATTCATTTCAAACTTTAAAAAAACATGTAAATATGGTATACTGAATCTCTGACGGCTTCATATATTAATATAGGATCGTTATTTGCGGGGTATGGCGTAGTTTGGTAGCGCGCACGGCTGGGGGCCGTGAGGTCGCAGGTTCAAATCCTGTTACCCCGATTGAAACAAAATAGCCGGAAAGTCGAGATTTTGCAGTAAAATCAAGGCTTTCCGGCTATTTTGCTTTAAGCAGAATGCTTTCTTATTTCAGCAACTCTGTAATATTAATTGTCAGATCATCATAAATACATACCTGTATATCATCGTCAAAATTGTACTGGTCACTTAATTCCTCTTTTTCCAAATCAAACACGTTTACTGTTTTGGTGAGTGGATTTACAATCCAGTATTCACGGACTCCGGCAGAACGGTATTTGAATAATTTTATTCCAAAATCGAGGCGCTTCGTGCTGGGAGATGCAATCTCAATGATCCAGTCCGGTGCACCGTTACACCCACGGTCGTCAAGTTTTGATTTGTCACAAATAACGCTGATATCCGGTTCAACGTAAGTTTTATCGTCCTGATTCAGAAAAACGGCAAATGGTGCCGGATAGACTTTGCAGGAACCATTATTTTTTTTGATATAATCACGAATTTCTGCTGATAAATTCATCACAAGTTCCTGATGCAGTCTGTTTGGCGGTGCCATATCATAAATAACACCATCGATCAGCTCTGCGCGTTTCCCTTCTGGAAGGGAATAGATATATTTGGTTGTAAAAGTGTTTTCTTTTGATAATGACATGGCGTGTACCTCCTTTTCGGCAGATTCTTATACATCCATAATACAATTTAATTTTAGTATAGTCAAAAAATATATTTTTAGATATTTGATTTTGCCAGAAATATTGCAAAATATCTGTGAAAAGGGTAATATTTTAAATAGAGCGAAAGACACAGAGTCGGCACATGCAAAAATTGTGCAATGCAAATATGGGTATACAGGAGGAAACGCAGATGAAGAGAATCGGTATGTTGACAAGCGGTGGGGATTGCCAGGCATTAAATGCAGCAATGCGTGGTGTGGTAAAAGGATTGAGTGAAAACGTAGATGAGCTGGAGATTTATGGTTTCTTAAATGGTTATAAAGGATTGATCTACGGAGATTACAGATTACTGACATCAGCGGATTTCTCAGGAATCCTTACCAAAGGAGGAACGATCCTCGGATCTTCGAGACAGCCGTTTAAACAGATGCGCGTTCCGGATGCAAATGGATTAGACAAAGTAGAAGCTATGAAATCTACCTATTATAAATTAAGACTTGACTGTCTGGTTATCTTAGGCGGTAATGGGACAGAAAAAACAGCGAATCTGCTCCGCGAGGAAGGTTTAAACGTGATTCATCTTCCGAAGACTATTGATAACGATATTTATGGAACAGATGTTACATTCGGATTTCAGAGTGCGATCAATATTGCAACAGATGCGATCGACTGTATCCACACAACAGCAGCTTCACATAACCGTGTATTTATCGTGGAAGTTATGGGATATAAAGTTGGCTGGCTGACTCTCTATGCAGGGGTTGCCGGTGGTGCAGATATCATTTTGCTGCCGGAGATCCCATATGATATTGAAAAAGTGATTGCAGCGATCAATAAGCGTACCAAGGCAGGAAAAGGATTTACTATCCTTGCAGTTGCAGAGGGAGCAATTTCCAAGGAGGACGCGGCATTATCCAAGAAAGAATACAAAGAGAAAGTGGCAAAACGCAAATATCCGTCCGTTTCCTATGAGATTGCAGACCAGATTTTTAAGGAAACAGGAGTGGAAGTACGTGTGACTGTTCCGGGACATACACAAAGGGGTGGAAGTCCATGCCCTTATGACCGTGTACTCTGCACCAGACTTGGTTCCGCAGCAGCACAGGCTATTATGGATGAGGATTACGGCAATATGATCGCCATGATCAATGGAAAGACAAAGCGCGTGCCATTAGGTGAAGTGGCAGGCAAATTAAAAACAGTAGATCCGGATTGCCAGATGATCAAAGAGGCAAAACGGATCGGAATCAGTTTCGGGGATTAAGATGTCATATACAGCATTATATCGAAAGTTCCGTCCGCAGGAGTTTGAGGACGTCAAAGGACAGGAACACATTGTTACAACATTAAAAAATCAGATCAAAGCAGACAGAATCGGGCATGCATATCTGTTTTGTGGAACGAGGGGAACCGGTAAGACCACCATTGCAAAGATATTTGCAAAAGCGGTTAACTGTGAGCATCCCGTAGACGGCAGCCCATGTGGAGAGTGTCCGACCTGTAAGGCGATTGCAGCGGGCAATTCCATGAATGTGATAGAGATCGATGCGGCGTCGAATAACGGTGTGGATAATATCCGCCAGATCCGTGAGGAGGTGGAATACCGCCCGACGGAAGGAAAGTATAAAGTATATATTATCGATGAGGTTCATATGCTTTCCATAGGTGCGTTTAATGCACTGTTAAAGACACTCGAAGAACCGCCGTCATATGTGATCTTTATTCTTGCAACGACGGAGGCTCATAAGATTCCGATCACGATCTTATCACGTTGCCAGAGATACGATTTCAGACGTATTTCTATTGAAACGATCTCAGCGAGACTGATGGAGCTGATGGAGAAAGAACATGTCACAGTGGAGGAGCGCGCGATCCGCTATATCGCAAAAGCAGCGGACGGCTCCATGCGCGATGCGCTTAGTCTGTTAGATCAGTGTATTGCTTTTTATCTTGGTCAGGATCTTACTTACGACAAGGTGCTTGAGACACTTGGTGCGGTTGATACCGAGATTTTCAGCAGACTGCTCCGCCAGATTTTAGAGAAAAATGTGACCGGTGCGATCGGTGTGATCGATGAGATGGTCATTGAGGGCAGGGAATTAGGGCAGTTTGTCAATGATTTTACATGGTATTTAAGAAACCTTATGCTTGTGCAGAGTTCGGATGATATGGAGGATGTGCTTGATATTTCAACGGAAAACCTTGCTCTGTTAAAAGAAGAGGCGCAGATGGTCGATACGGATATTCTTATGCGTTACATCCGTATTTTTTCGGAATTAAGTAATCAGATCCGTTATGCAGTGCAGAAACGTATTCTGATCGAGATTGCGGTGATCAAATTATGTAAACCGGAGATGGAAAAAGATTATGGTTCACTGATCGACCGCGTGGACAGTCTCGAAAAAAAGCTGGAGAAGGGCGTTGTAGTGACGCAGGCATCCGGTGAGATGGCTGCGGGGACAACAGGTTCTTCTGCCGCATCGGAAGTGTTAAAAAAAAAGGAACTTCCCAAGGCAATCCCTGAAGATATTAAGCAGGTCATGAGCAGCTGGAGCGGCATTTTATCACAGCTGACAGGAATTACAAGAACCTATCTCAAAAAAGCAGTTCCGACATTAGGAGAGGGCAGTACGCTGATACTGGCATTTGAGGATGCCAACGCGTATACTTATATAGAAGAGAACCGTTCCAACTGTCAGGATGAATTTCGGGCAGCAGTTGCAGAAAGACTTGGCAAAGAGGTAGAGATTCTGGTAAAATTAAATGACACTGGCACGCCAAGCGGGGAGATATACCCTGATTTGCGCCAGTTGATTAATTTTGAAATAGAAGAAGACGATTTTTAGGAGTAAAATCGAGCTCAGTGTGCTGGGCATTGCTCCTGCAAGAGGCACATGCTATGCAAGCTATTAGGCATAGCATGCATAGCAGACATTTTGCTCCGCAAAACAAGGAGTAAAATCCTCTGCTCCTGCATAGGCAGTCGCATTTTGCTCCGCAAAACAAGGAGTAAAATCCTCTGCTCCTGCATAGGCAGTCGCATTTTGCTCCGCAAAACAAGGAGGATTCACATGGCAAAAAGAGGCGGTTTCCCGGGCGGTATGCCGGGCAACATGAACAACCTTATGAAACAGGCGCAGAAAATGCAGCGTCAGATGGAAGAGGCACAGAAAGAATTAGAAGAAAAAGAGATTACAGCAGCAGCAGGTGGTGGAGCTGTTGAAGTTACTGTTTCCGGTAAGAGAGAAGTAACAAAAGTAAAATTATCAGAAGAAGTGGTTGATCCGGATGACATCGAGATGTTAGAGGATCTGATCATGGCGGCAACCAATGAGGCACTTCGTCAGTTAGAAGAGTTCTCTTCGGATTCCATGTCAAAAATCACCGGTGGCATGGGTGGTCTTGGTGGACTTCCATTCTAAGGAAAAAGGCATAATGATTCAGGGAAGACGAGGAATGTTTTTCACCTGAACCATTATGCTTTTTTTGATTCATTGGAAATTATGTTCCATGAATCAAAAAGACCTCATTTTACAACTTTGCCCGGAACACTTCATCTGCCGGATAGCCGCCGGCACATTTCTGCATGCCGCGCTGAATGCTGTCAGCGGAATTTCCCCAGTCTTTATCTTTGTTCCGGTAGTCATTTTTTTCTACAAACCATGCAACTTCTTTTTGCAGGCGTTCCATATTTTCCTGCATTAGTGCAAATGCCTTCGGGTAAAATTCCCTTTTCTGCGCATCGTTCAATTTGTTTTCCGCAGTCTCGATCAGATCCCCGAAATGAGGCAGGCAAAATCCTTTGCTCTCTTCAAAAAGCTGGCGGAATTCTTCATTTTTCAGATACAGGTCGAAAAAGGTATCCAGATATCTGCCATAGATTTTGCGGAAATGATCGCAGACATAGCAGTCCGTCGTCTTTTTGGAGATCCATGCGCCAAGCGCGGTCTGCGGTTCATGCTCTGCGGTTGCGTCTGTGCGTTTCATGCGTTTTAACAGACTTGATTTGCCTGGGGCAAAATCGGACATTTCTTTTGCGAGTTCCTGATTCAGTTTCTTCAAATGCGTGCTTAAGATCAATGCATTTCCAAGTCGATTGCCGTAATCGTACATCATTTTAAAGTGATGGCGGCAGAATCCGGTTGCATCTGTTTTTTCACGGATATCATCCTCCATATAGGCGGAACCTAAAATAAATGAGACCGCATGCTGCTCGGCTTCGCGCTCTAAATTGCAGAAAGGGCATTCGTCTTTGGCGTTGAATGCTTTGATTAAAGGGATGGTTGCAATATTTTCTTTCATAAGATCTATGACTCCTTTGACCAGTTGATCCACTTTTTTATTTAAAAAATTATAACAAAGTCTGATAATTCAAACAATAACACATAATAAATTTAAAGTTATGCCATAATAAATAAAAAACGCAACATTTCATATAAAATGTTGCGTTT